>CAYPSC010000095.1:0-4133 GCA_964413385.1 uncultured Gammaproteobacteria bacterium
ATCTTGGAAGGAATTAGACGGTATCCAGAAAATCACTATGCGATCGGCATCAATATCTTCTGGTGTACGTATCACCTAGTGCTTCTCATGAATATTTTTCGGTTCAATCGATTACCCCGCCCACAGACTGGGATTGCTCATGCGAATGAATTCATACCAGAGCGCATTTAACTTCCATTTATCAACTCTAACGTGCTATCATATAATTCAATATGCCTTCAAAAAAGAAGATGGAAACAAAACTTCCGCCATCGGCAATTCTCCAAGAAATCGACGCAGCTACCATGAAAGAAGAGTTAGCACTACCTATCTATGCTGACCATATCCAGTCCGTCTTATTTTGGTCCGGCCTACCGGAAACCAAGCGAGAAAAAATCCGGCAGAGCCTTGCCATCCTTTTACATGATTCACAAGGACACGTCAGACTTTTAAAACATATTAAGACGTTCTATAAGCGGGAAACGGTCAAAAACAAAACCACAACCTCCTCGTGATAAGTACGCATATGCTCAATACATCTGATTATAAAGCATTTTTCGACCAACTTTATCTTCTTGAAAAAACCATGGAACAGGAAGGGAAGGCACTTTTGAGAATCATTCACCATCCAGAAGCTCGACGCTTACTGCGTGCGCTCGTTGCAGACGAACAACGACACAAACGTATCGTCAAATCTCTCTACAAACTTTTATGATGTCAAGAGGACAGCCGGTGCGAACGGCCGTGATTCCGGCAGGTGGATACGGGACGCGTTTTTTGCCCTCCACAAAAAGTATCCCAAAGGAAATGTTCCCCCTTTGGAATAAGCCGGTCATCTTGCATGTGGTGGAAGAACTGGTTGCTTCGGGCATCACAGAAATTATTTTTATCGTGTCGCACCATAAGCAATCGATCGAAAGTTTCTTTGCAGCCAATGAAATTTTGGAGGATTATTATTTAAAAAATGGGAAAGTTGAGCAGGTGGAAGAATTACGTCGCATCGAAAAGCTTGCGCCGTTTGTGTTCGTCTATACACAACCACCGTATGGGAATGGTGGCTGCCTTGGGGCAGTGGAGCACCTGATCAAAGACGAACCGTTTGTCTTTATTTGGGCGGACGAACTCATCGTGGCAAACAGCAAGACGCCACGCGTGCGCCAATGTTTAGACGTCTACGAGAAATACGGATTACCCGTTATCTCATCCGTTCGTATTCCTGATCCGGAAGATCGGGTGCGATATGGCATGGCCGAAATGGAGCCGTTTAAAAAAGAAAAAAATGTCCAAAAAATCTTACGCATTGTCGAAAAACCAGATCCAGGAACTGAGCCTTCAGAATGGGCAGCGCATGGAGCGTATGTGCTCGATCGCAGAATCTTTGATGCGTTACACATCACAAAGCCTGGAAGAGGTGGTGAGTTATGGCTGACGGATATACTGAAAGAATATGGTCGACAGACTGATATCCTCGCCTGCCAAATTGAAGGAGATTATTACGACTGCGGAAATCCGATCACGTATCTCAAATCGCAGTTAGGCTACGCCTCCAAGCATTCACCGGCCCACGCGCAGTTCCAACGGCTCATCTGTACACAGATGTGTCATTTCCAAAAGGATAAATAACAAAGCCCTCGAAGGAATTTTATGGACTTCTGACAAGAGTTGAACTCAGTCAGCAATATACTCATGGTCTATGAATAAAAAATCTAAGTATTTTTTCTTGATCATTTCTGGATTTTTTTTATTTTTTGTATTAGGTTTATCGATAACTTGGCTCACGATTTATTTTGGCTTTCGGGATCATGGTGCCAAAACGTTTTCAGCCTTGCGCGTTTTGATCCGTCCAGAACAAAGGGATCAGGTCGACCAATCGTTTCGTTTTTTGCTGCAAGGCGATCAGAAGCGAGCTGCAGAAGAAATGGATAAAGTGAATCAAGCAGTGAACGCAGGGAAATAATTGCCCCATGAGGAAATAATCGGGATAAGAACACACTGACGGCACCAGCTCCATCGCTGTTTTTTGTTTGTATCATTTCTTAGAAGTGCTAGGCTCAGGATGTATGAGCCGATGGCGTTACCCATGTAAAACTAGAGCAGAGGCCCAACAATACCTAGCGCAGGCTGAGCAAGAGACCGGAAAGAAATCAACCGTTTTTGCTGTGGAATATCGCGTACGTATTTATTAAATTTTTCAATCGAAACGACAGTACGAAGAATATCTTAATAAAAAGCACAACAAATATTTGAAACCAATGAAACAGCCTATCGATCTCTTTAAGTCGAAGAAATGATAAACAATTTATATGAATAAGGTTGAAGAGCTACTGCAATCAAAACTTAAGCCCAAAGAAAAAATCAGCTGTTTGGCAGAAGAGTTGAAGGAAGATGAAAAGTTGGTGAATGGTGATTGAATATTTCGAATTCGCTTCTGCGAGTGATAAAGGGCATTTGATCGAATCTTTGGAATACGTGTCCCAGGAAAAACCAGAAATCATCGTGCCTCATTTCGATTTTGTCCTAAGCTGCTTAGCCCATAAAGCCCCACGAATAAGATGGGAATCAGCCAGAACCATCGCCAATCTAGCCAAAAAATTTCCCGATGAAGCGAGCAAAGCCATCCCCTCTCTTTTGAAAAATACTAACGACCAGGGCACGGTCGTCCGTTGGAGCACCGCCTTAGCTCTGGGTGAGATTGCCAAATATAACCAAAAAATTAGAAAACAACTTTTACCTCTTTTTGAAAAGATCGTTAAGAACGAGGAAGGGAATGGCGTAAAGAATGTTTACATAAAGGCATTAAAAGCGATTGAGAAAGAAAATAATCCAATGTGATAAGGCCTTAAAGCAAAAGTAAAGACCGTACGTGCTCACTCCGATGCGTTGGAGAAACACGTACGGTCCATTTTTTTGCGAGATGCAAAGAATAAGTGGTTAAGAAAGGAACGGTGGCGCTAGGCGAATCAGCGCCTAGTCGGGCAGCGAGGCGAGGAAGTCGAGCATGGCGCGGTAGTGCTGCACCTGCGCCGGCACTCCCTGGACGCTGATGAGTAGATCATGGCAGGGCACGAAGGCGTCCAGAGCATTCTCTTTCGCCTGCAAGCACAAGTGTATCTGTCTAAGGTAATCTCGTATGAAGAATCTTTACAAAATCGGTGATAAAGTTCCGGAAGATGGGGTGTATTTATGTGTACCCTGCGGCTATACTCAGGAATTCCGCCGGGATGCTCTCTTCACGACTTGCGAGGCTTGCTTTGCAGGAACAGATCAGGGTCCAGACGGGTACATAGGTCCTCAAGCGGAATTTTGGGAATTGATGACATAGACCGTTGCTTAAATTGTGTATAAATGATGGGTAAGTAACTCATTTAACCCACCCTATGCTTGATCATATTTCTCTGTACGTGCGAAATTTGGGCAGCGCCAAGAAATTTTACACCGCCGCGCTCGCTCCTTTAGGTTATACCGTTACTCATGAAGGTGATGGCTTTTTGGGTTTGGGTGAAGGCGGTCGCGCTGATTTATGGATTACAGAAGAACCGGAAAAGGCAAAACTAGCGCACATCGCTTTTGAGGCGAAGACTCAACAAGCGGTCGATGTATTCTATACCGCTGCACTTGCCGCTGGCGGAAAAGATAATGGAAAACCCGGTCCTCGAGAAAACTACGAACCAAATTATTACGCAGCCTTTGTGTTTGATAGCGAGGGCAATAATATTGAAGTTGTGTGCCACTAAAAAATTTAAGTGCAAGGAATTTTGTTCGCGAGATACGTCAGCAGTTACATACGTGGATAGAACCAGATTACCGAGATGGTGCCAAACGCTTTTTTAAAGAACCGATTCACGTTCTCGGCGTTCGAGTTCCCCGTCTTCGTCAGCTCATCAGAACATATCGTTCTACAATACGGTCCTGGAAGAAAGAGGAAACGATTATCGTATGTGAGACATTATTGCGTTCGGGTTGGCACGAAGAAGCGCTCCTCGCATTTGGTTTGATTGCGCGTAGACAAAAGCAGTTGGAAAAAGATGATTTTAAAATGTTTGAACAATGGTTACATCACTTCGTGACAAACTGGAGCCTTTGCGACGATTTCTGTACCCATGTGATCGGTCCTTTTCTCGAACGTTTTCCTGAGTTGATAGGAAGAGTAAAGA
>CAYPSC010000096.1:0-4100 GCA_964413385.1 uncultured Gammaproteobacteria bacterium
GTCGAGGCCAGAGGCTTCGACAAAGCTCCAGCTCGCAACGCCGAGCACATGGTGGCTATGGTGTAATGGTTAGCACAGGACTCTGTGGAAGTCCTAGTACCGGTTCAACTCCGGTTAGCCACCCCACGAAAATCCCTCGTTTTTGCGAGGGATTTTTGTATTAGACATCTCTCATTCTTTTTGCGCCACTCCATGAATCATCTTTTTCTTTTGGACAATCGAACCAGATGCGAGCACTCGTCACGTCACACAGATGACAAAAAGCCGCGAGTGGACCCGCGACTCGGTGTCGCCTGCTATAATCTTTTCCTTCACCTTCTACATAGCGCATGGCGTTCTCGTGTTCTTTTGTAAAATGGATTCCGTATTTTTTTAACAAATCGAATCGAAACTGAATCTGTGCCTCTTTGTCCCGCATCGCTGGAATTTCATTTAGTTGACCATCTTTCCCGAGCTCATATTTCCACGGTTTTTCTGCATCGTGAAGATAGACAACCAGCAGTGCATCCGAAAGCAAAAACGGCAAAGGACGTGCAGAGTTTAGCGACTCAAACAACACAACCGCAAGATTCATCACCTCCTGAATATGATCGAAATATCCGCCCGGCCAATTCTGATGATTATTGGTTGACCCCTGAGCGGTTTGAAAGGCTTTGCGATTGTCATTTAGTATTTTGATGCACCCTGTTCTATTCGGTTCATCAATCCGATCTATCAAATTTTCCATGGAATAATATGCGGGTGTCATACAGTATTTTTTCAGAATGACTGGACCATAGCACGAGCCATTGACCAATTCAAAAACCTCTGTTGAGCTAGGGCTTATGGATAAGCTGAAACCAACGGTTCTTTTTTCCCAAGTGGACTATGAGAACCCCCGGTTCCGAGTCCTGCATGATCACCTACAGTGGCCGAATGGTCACAAAGGAGAGTACTTCATCATCGAGGGTGCCCCGTTTGTCATCATCCTCGCTGTACGCGATAGTCAGATCGCGGTTGTCAGACAGTACCGATACACGGTCGACAGGGTCACCATTGAATTCCCAAAAGGGGGGATTGAGGCAGGAGAATCTCCCGAACAAGCCGCTCTGCGCGAGCTGCGTGAAGAAGCGGCCTATGTAGCCGATCGGCTTGAGCTGCTAGCGACATTGGCTTGCAGTATTGGCAATACCAGAAAACAGTGCTACGTGTTCCTTGCCCAAGACCTATCACCTTCGCCCGAGGCAGCGCACAGGGATGCAACCGAGCACGATATGTGCTGCACCTGGATTCAAATCGATGCATTTCGCTCGCAGATCCGAAGCGGCGAAATCATCGACCAAGACTCCTTGGCCGCGTGGGGCATCTACCAGACATAGGCACAACTCACCGCGTCCTAAAGTATCGCATTCCGTGAGCTCTTGGGTGCGGTATTTAGTTTCTTTATATCTCTACTTCCCTTGGTGCTATTTCTGAAAAAATATCGAGTTCCTGATGGATCACCGACCAATCCAACGTTCTAAAATTGACCAATACACCCCATCGAGAATATATCCATAAAGGGACCTCTTTTACCTTGATAGCATTTTATGATAGTTTAGCTGTAAATTTACAGTATTGTGATATTTAATGAACATGCAAAACCATCCTCGCATAAAAAAGACTAATTCGATTACGATTAGTGATGCATACTTCTATCGAATGTTATCAGCGGAGGCGCTGAAGTATTCCGAGCCATATAATGATGAAGAAGAAGAGGTACTAAGTCGATTTTTTAAAAAGTTTCCGAACTCAAAAAAGATGAACATGGTGGTTGTTGGCTCCGGGGAACTACACTACCTCCGACTCGGCCTTCAGTATACTAAAGACTACACTTCCATCGAGCCCTTACATCAGGTCTTTTTAAATGAATCCTTCCAGTATCTCTTGAAAAGCTTTAAAAGGATTTTCTTAATCAATCAACAGTTCAATCGAGTCAAAAAAGATGATTTACCCGCTGGTTCGTCGATCTTTGTTTTCTTTTTTAATGTTTTTTCATATCTACCCCGTCCAATAGACGAAATCAATCGAGTGATTAAGGAAGGCGATGTTGTATTCATCTCTACATGGAATACAACGAAACTCGCTCGATATATCCGCAGGATGTATTTGGATTTCTTGAACAGCTATGAGGGCAAAGTTGTGATTGATCCGGATAGCGACGCCCATATAACACATCTAGATTCTTTTCCTATCAAAGAAATTTCTTTTTACAAGAAACATGAGAGAATAAAAGGTGAGATTACAGATATCCTCATCATTTATACGTGAATAATATGAGGTACTTATTGCATGACGTATTTAGTCGATCCACCAAAAAACATCCATATGCGGTCGCGATTATAACGGAAGCTGGAAAAAAAATCTTGTATAGTGACTTAAACCTACTGTCAAACCATTTTGCAAATTTTTTGAGAGCACATAAAGCATCCGTTCAGAGTCAACCTTTTGTAGCGGTTCTGGCACCCGTCGGCATCGAAAGTATTGCCTGTATTTTGGGTATACTGAAGATCGGTTGCGCCTATGTCCCCTTGGATGCATCTTCTCCGGTGGAAAGGCTGAAAAAAATCTTAGAAAGCACCAAAGTTGATATAATAGCTGTTGATCCTTCCTTATACGACTCTTTTAGAGAGCTATTTAGATACCCGAACCTCAAACAGGTCATCCTTTTAGGAGAGAAAATCAACAAGAATGACAAAAAAATAGTGACATACGAGGACATATTGCATTTTTCATCTGAAGAGCCTCCGACGATAAATCAAGTATCGGATGATGCCGCGTATATCCTGCACAGCTCTGGTTCCACCGGGATCCCCAAGGGGATTATCTTAACGCATCGGAATGCGCGGACGTTTGTCGATTGGATGCAAAAGGAATTCAAACTCACTCAAAAAGATGTCGTTATTTCTCGCGCGCCATTCAAGTTTGACCTGTCAGTCTTTGATATATTCAATACCTTTAAAGCCGGGGCCTGTCTAGTTTGTTTTGACTGGAACAAAACACGCTCCGCAGAGCAACGTCACCGAGATTATGTCAGACTCATGAGTCGTGAGCGTGCCACGTTCTTATATACCACCCCTTCAACATTTATCTCTTTGCTACATAAAGGCGGGCTCGCGGAAACACCTCTCTCCCTGAGAACGATCATGTATGCTGGGGAACCGTTTCCTCCTGCGCAGATACGGAAATTGATGCACGCGTTGCCTCGGACAAAAGTGGCTAATATTTACGGACCTACGGAGACCAATATTATTACTTATTATTGGATTAAGCAGATCCCGACAGAAGATACACCGATTCCGTTAGGATATGTTGTTGATGATACAGAGATTCTAATTGTGTCTGAAGGCGGAGATAGAATATGTGAGTCGGATGAAATCGGTGAGATTTGGTGTCGTGGAGGCACAGTGACGCTTGGATATTTGGGCCTACAAGAGCAGACGGCAAAATCCTCCGTACAAAGTCCTTTTCATCCGTATCCTGCAAAATACTGGAAAACAGGAGATTTTGGTTTTAGAGATAGTGATGGACTGCTCCACTATCGGGGAAGAAGAGATCACATGGTTAAGGTAAAAGGATATCGCATTGAACTAGGAGAAATCGAAAACGCCCTTGCCGCTCACCCCGACCTCGATGAATTCGCCGTCGTTGCAGTCCCGGATGAAGAATATGGTAATATATTATATTGTTTCTATTCTCTTCTAGAAAAAAAGATTCTTTCGCCAGCGCGGTTAAAAATATTTCTTTCAACCAAAGTTCCAAAATATATGCTCCCCTCTCGATTCATCCAACGAGACGAGCTTCCAAAGACATCGTCAGGCAAGATTGATCGCGTTCAGTTAACCCTCGAAGCGAAGAGAGGCTAATTCTATGATACAAGTTGGTCCTTTTATCAAGCAAAAAGAGAAAACAATCTATGCCCTCGACGCCGATGAGCTATACATGTTGACGCCTCAGGCGGCGCTCTCGGAAGATGAACGAGGCAAAGAAGCAGGGTATATAAAAGAGATGAGCGCGTATGGATTATCAATGCTCGCGATTACTGATGAAGATGATGCCATCCTCTTAAACGAGGACTTCGT
>CAYPSC010000097.1:0-4094 GCA_964413385.1 uncultured Gammaproteobacteria bacterium
GGAACATGGTTTGCCTTCGCTTGAGGGTCACCGCCGTGGCTATCAGAAGCTAAAGCAGGTGGGGGACTGGTGTTTGGCGCGCGGAATCAAAGTTCTGACGGTTTATGCTTTTTCTACGGAAAATTGGAAACGAACAACGGAGGAGATTGGTTATTTGATGGATCTTTTGGAATTGGGTTTGCGCCAGGAGTTGGATTACTTCAAATCTCGAGGCATTTGCCTTCGGGTGATTGGCCGACGGAATGGCCTGCGCCCATCGGTTGTAGAGGCAATCGATCGAGCAGAAGAGGAAACAAAAGATTTGGTACAAGGAACCTTATGCATCTGTTTAAACTATGGTGGGCGAGCAGAGATTACTGACGCGATGATCAGGATCGTGAAAACACAGATTTCCGCTGACAAGATTGATGAAGAAGTTGTTCAAAGGTATCTATATTGGCCAGATATGCCAGACCCCGATCTTGTGATTCGCACGAGCGGGGAAGAGCGATTGAGTGGATTTTTGCTTTGGCAAAGTGCTTATAGCGAATTGTCCTGGTGCCAAAATCCTTGGCCGGCGTTTAGCGAAGAAGATTTGGATTGTGCTCTGGAAGATTTTGCGGCGCGTCAACGAAGATATGGAAAGTAGAGGAAGCTAATGGTATTGACCTTCCCGTGTCAGGAGCTTGTGTGAGGAGTATAATCGCGACAGTTATGAAACGTCGCACCTATATTTTTATTGCTGGTGGGGTTATGTCGGGGGTGGGGAAAGGAGTTGCATCGGCATCGATCGGTGCCTTGCTCAAAGCGCACGGACTGAGAGTGACGGCGGTAAAAATCGATCCTTACATCAACGTGGATGCTGGTACGATGAATCCTATTGAACATGGTGAAGTTTTTGTGACAACCGATGGATATGAAATTGACCAGGATGGCGGTAACTATGAGCGTTTCTTGGGTGAGGACATCACCAGTATTAACTACATGACAACTGGTCGAGTCTACCAGGCGGTCATTCAACGTGAACGGGCATTGGGTTATGGTGGAAAACAAGTGCAGGTTGTACCGCACGTGCCACTCGAAGTAATCCATCGCATTACGACCGCGGCGGATAATCACGATGCAGATGTTACCATTGTGGAAATCGGCGGCACGGTTGGAGAGTATGAAAACTTGTTGTTTTTGGAGGCCGTTCGTTTGATGAAGTTGAAGTCTCCCAGAGATGTGTTGATTGGATTGGTGAGCTATTTTCCGATTCCAAATAATTTAGGAGAGATGAAGAGCAAGCCGACGCAGCTCGCGGTGCGCGCGCTCCATGCGACGGGATTGCAGCCGGACTTTGTGATTGGGCGATCAACCTTTCCCATTGATGAACCAAGAAAAGAAAAGTTGGCGCTTTATTGCAGTATCCAGCACGAGGACGTGATTAGTGCGCCGGATGTACCATCGGTCTACGCAGTTCCGTTAAAGTTTCACGAAGAGAAATTGGATGCACGGATCCTCGAGAAATTAAATCTCAAATCAAAAGCGTTTCGTATTCAAGCATGGGAAGATTTGAATCATCGCATCCAAACTGTCAAAAAACCGGTCAAGATTGGGATTGTTGGCAAATACATTTCCACAGGTAATTTCGTTCTCACAGATGCATATATTTCTGTGTTGGAAGCTGTAAAGCATGCAGCGTGGTCTATCAATCGTAAACCTGAGATCCATTGGTTGAACTCGGAGGAGTTGGAACGGAATCCAAAAAACGTGGCTCGTGAATTAAAGGGGTTGGATGGTATCCTGGTGCCTGGCGGATTTGGAAATCGGGGGATTGAAGGCAAACTTTTAGCCATTCAATATGCTAGGGAAAAGAAAGTTCCGTATCTTGGTCTGTGTTACGGATTGCAACTGGCGACGATAGAGTTTGCCCGGCATGTGTTGGGCTGGAAAGAGGCGCATACGACGGAAATCGATCCAGAGACACCGTATCCAGTTATTCACTTGATGAATGAACAAACGGAAAAAATGAAGGATAAAAGTTACGGAGGGACCATGCGTTTAGGTGCCTATCCGTGCGAATTACGCAAGGGGACCATGGCAGCAAAACTGTATGGAGCGCCGGTCATTCTTGAGCGACATCGCCATCGTTATGAATGTAACCCGGCCTACCGTGAGGAGTTTGAGAAAAAGGGGTTGATGGCATCTGGATTGTCTCCTGATGGGCAGCTTGTCGAAATCATTGAGCTGAAGAATCATCCGTTTTTCATGGCGAGTCAGTTTCATCCAGAATTTTTATCGCGTCCATTTCAGCCGCATCCACTTTTCCTTGGATTTTTGAAAGCTGTAGCAAAACGCTAAATCGAAAAGCACCCGCCGCGGAGCAGGTGCTTTTCGCGAGGCGGGTGTCAGGAAGGATGAGAGTCAAAAAGCCGTGAAGATGATGTAGTAGCCTCCACGTATGGCAGCGTCTTCCAGCTTGAGATTGATAGCAATGCGCGCCATGACTGACGTGAGTTCATCGATCATTCGTATGAGCTTCTCTCGATCCGTGCGGTCGATGCCCACGATGCAATCTTCGTAAAGTTCGACGTGTCCTGCTTCGACGAGTCGTTGTAGGATATTTTCCTCTTTAAAGGTTGGAATCCACTCGGTAGGGACGCGCTTTTCGAGTGAGGGGAGAAGGTTCTGGCTGATATCTGCTTGCAGTTGTTCGCGAGCAGACTGCAAAGCGTTTTCAGCTTTGCGTGCTTCCTGGATAGTATCTATTCTACCGACGACCAGGATTGTCGTTTGCATGGGTTTCCTCCGGTTTGTGGTAACGCGGTTCTATCAGAATTAGGGGATTAGGTCAATCGAAAAACACCCGCCGCGGAGCAGGCGCTTTTCGCGAGGCGGGTGCTGAATCAGTTGTTCGTACAGGTGATGGTGACGGATTCGTCCTTCTCTTCGAAGGTAAGGGAGTTTGGATACGCAATGAGCAGTGCCGCAGCGGCATCTATACAACCAACGGCCTCGCTGAGGCTACTGCGTGGGCATGACCAGCGGCCGGTGGTGAGAAGGGACTTGAGGATGCCGCGCTCGATGAGAAAGGCACGTAGTTCTTCGGGAGTGTGCGTAAGAACTCGTGCCACTTCTCTTTCGATCCGATCTTCCTCCATTCGTGCGATTGCCGCCAACTTTTCGACGGCATTCTCGTGCGCTCGAGCGCTTGCCAGAAAAATGTTCATAGCTCTCCTCCGTGAGGTCCGGCAGCACGCTCTCACGGATGGTTTTTTGTCAATGCAAAACACCCGCTGTTGGCGGGTGCTTGAGACGTGTGGTGTAAAGGAATTATTTTGTTTCCTGTTGCGGGATCACGTTGGCAAATTTTGCCATTTTGAATGCACCGGTAAACCGTCTGACTCGGCGAGTTGTATATTTGACAATGCCATTGACAGCGGCGAAAAGCGTATCGTCAGAACCGCGCTTAACGTTTTTCCCAGCACGAATAGGTGTGCCGCGCTGACGGACGAGGATACCGCCCACCTTTACGAATTCACCCGCGAACTTTTTCGTTCCCAGGCGTTGGCCTTGTGAATCACGGCCGTAAGAGGTAGAACCTCCAGCTTTTTTATGAGCCATAATGATGAAGTAAGTAGGGAGGAGGAAGTAATTTCCAAGCTCCGAATGGGCCAAATAATAAGGCGAGATGGACTTCTTGTCAAGAAGTTTGAATGCCTATATCTTTTTTCCTGTTAATCCAATCATGGCCTGTCAGCCTTTCTATGAAAACTCGCGAAGAATTAAAGACAGATGTTGAAAACGTTCTGGCGGTTCTGCGTCAGGGGATTCTGATGCATGGCGGAAATGTCGAGCTGGTTGATGCAGATCCGGAGACGGGAAAAGTTCAAGTGCGCCTGCAAGGAAGCTGTGTCGGATGTCCCTTGTCTGATCTGACGCTGAAAGCAGGAATTGAGGATACGCTGAAGGAATTAGTTCCGGAAGTGACGGAGGTAGTGCAGATTGTATGAAAGAGCGTTTAGCTGATAGCTTTGAGAATCAAACCGACTCATCCATAAGCTGACAGCTAAAAGCTATAAGCTATGATCATTTGTCCACATATAGACGAGGGCCGGAGCGCTCTCTAAGAT
>CAYPSC010000098.1:0-4056 GCA_964413385.1 uncultured Gammaproteobacteria bacterium
ATTTTTACCGCGGAGTGAAGGCGAGAGAGGGGCTAGATTATTGAGAAAAACTACTCTTCGTCCTCTAAATCTAATTCAATTTCATCCTCCTTCAATTCTTTTTCTAGACGATCAAGTGCTTTTAACTCATCGATCTCTTCCTCTTCTTTGTCTTCCTCTTCTTCGTCCGCTTCTTCCTCATCGACAAGATCATTTTCGTCCTCTCCCTCTTCACCCACTTTCTTTTCGCCTTCCTCATCTTCTTCCTCGTCATCATCTTCATCATCGTCGTCTTGCATAGCAAAAGGATCTGGCGCTTCGAGGTCGTCGTCGTTTGGGTTCCAGTCATCGGAACCGCGAGCGTGAAATGCGTATGTCATAGATAGTGCAAACGAAGATAACACAAGGGAAAATTCGTGAGGAGTGTGGATAATTTTTAATCATTGAACATATAGCATGAAGGATTAAGTTGGGCAAGAGAATGAGTAAAAAATGAGTGGCCGTACGACTCGTTCTGTGTTATAAGTTCTGCATTGTATGTTCGAATCCATTTTGCTTATTGCTCTAGTGATTGGATTTGCCTGCTTAGGCGGGTTGATGTTTTGGTTTAGTCGGCAAAGTCAACGCTCGCCTTCGATAGATTCTCAGGCCCTTCTCCTTATCCAACAGCGCATCGACGTACTCAATCAAGAGATGAAAGGTTCGCTCACTGAGAGCGTACGCCAGCAGCAAACAGCAAACTTTCAAATGACGAGTGCTGTTCGCGATGTGACGGAACGGTTAGTAAAAATCGAAGAAGTCAACCGGCAAGTTCTTGGTTTTTCCGGACAGTTGGAAAATCTTCAGCGGATTCTTACAAATCCAAAACAGCGTGGCATTCTCGGCGAGTATTACCTGGAAACCCTTCTCAAAACTGTTTTTGCTCCTCATCAGTATCAGATGCAATATAAATTTAAGGATGGCGAGATTGTTGATGCGGCGGTGTTTGTCAAAGATAAAATTGTGCCCATTGATTCCAAGTTCAGTTTGGAGAATTACAACCGTTTGGTGGCGGAAGAGAATCAGGAAGAACGTTCTCGTCTAGAAAAATTGTTCATCAATGACTTGAAGCAACGCATTGTAGAAACGGCAAAATATGTCCGTCCGCAAGAGGGGACCATGGATTTTGCCTTTATGTTTATTCCACATGAGGCGATCTATTACGATTTGCTGATCAATAAGATTGGCGCTCTTACAGATGAAACAGAGAGTATTCTACAACGTGCAGCGGCTAAGTATCACGTCATCATTGTTTCACCCACATCGTTCTCTGCCTATCTCCAAACCGTTCTGCAAGGATTGAACGCTCTCCAAATCGAGGAACAAGCCAAGGAAATTCGTGTACGTATCACAGATTTAGGCCGACACCTTTCTGCCTACGAACAATATTTTCAAAACGTAGGGAAACATTTGGGAACGACTGTGAGCCAATATAATTTAGCAAGCAAAGAGTTAGGAAAAATTGACAAGGATATTCTGCGCGTCACAGGGCAGGGCACAGGGTTTCAGGCAGTGCTCGTGGATCGCCCGTCTGATGAATCATGATAAATGTATGAAATGGTTTTGGCGGATAATCATTGTAGCCCTCATAACTGGATTGACCAGCACTGTTATCATAGTGGTTTCTATTCAAATATCCGAACGCCCTTTCATCCACTCTGTAAGCCAACTGAATCCAGTCCCTTACGCCATTGTTCTAGGCGCTAGCGTATCGCGCACCGGCGTTGCATCAGATGCGTTACGCGATCGCGTAGATACAGCCATTAATCTCTACCAGCAAGGCAAGGTTCAAAGATTGTTGATGACGGGTGATGATGGAGAAAATCAAGTTGATGAGGTGAGTGTCATGAAAAGATTGGCGCTGGAAAAAGGAGTGCCGACATCCTCAATCGATATTGATGGTCAGGGTTATCGGACATATGAAAGCTGTAAACGGGCGGCACAGGTTTATCACATAAAGCAAGCGATCATCGTGACACAGAACTTCCATCTCTCGCGCGCTTTGTATCTTTGTAAACATTTTGGTATCGATGCTCAAGGCGTGAGTGCGGATCGCCATAGTTATCAACGAATCGTCTATTTTACCCTTCGTGATTGGTTGGCAAGCGTAAAAGCCTGGTGGGATGTAACGATTTTGCCGCCGAGATCACCGGTCAGTTTCGGCAAGGCGATTTCATCGTCGCTATGAAACGAGTCATTCTCGTTCACGGATGGGCAAGCGATCCTCAAGATTGCTGGTTACCCTGGTTAAAAGGGGAATTGGAACAACGCGGTTACCTTGTTGAAGTTCCGCTTATGCCAAACCCGGATACGCCACGCATCGATCTATGGGTTTCTGCGCTCTCGAAAATCGCGAATCATGCAGATGAAGAAACACATTTCGCGGGGCATAGTATCGGCTGCCAAACGATTTTAAGATATGTGGAATCTCTCCCTTCCGATCAGCGTGTAGGTCAAATTGTTTGCGTTGGAGGATGGTTCACACTCACGAATCTAGACAAGGAAGAACTAGAAATTGCCAAACCCTGGCTTGAGTCACCTGTTGATGGCGAAAAGATAAAACAAAGGGTCTCTCGTGTCATTGCGTTCTTTTCTGACAACGATTCAGTTGTACCTCTAGAAAACGCCAAATTGTTTGAACAAAATCTAGGTGCGAAGATCGTCATCCAAGAGGGGAAGGGGCATTTTGATCGGGTGCATCATATCACTCAAATTCCTAAGTTATTAGATTTCTTTTAATAGTCTGTTAGTCCATCCTGCTGATAATCCAACCAATAAGAAAAAAAGAACCTAAACCAAAAATGACGGCAAGAGCAATCCAAATCAAACCAGCCCTCGTCTTTTTTCTTAACAGTTGAATGATACCGATCAGAAGTAAAAGGAGAACCCTAAAAATAGAGGGAAAGTCATATTTTTTTCAATGTAGCAGTACTGAATCTCATGGTCAATAAAAATTTCATCCATCCTGCACAACTTTTTGACACCTCATCTTCTTCGGGTTACGGTAGGGAAGAGAGCTTCAACCAACCGCGCAGAATGCGCGCAAGGCGAGAGGGGATGCTAGGACTTGAACCTAGATAGATGAGCTCCCAGACTCACTGTCCTTCCATTTTGGACGACATCCCCATAATCGGGACCAAATCCCGTAACACCTTGCACGCGCTCCGCGCGGTTGTTGCGTATCTAGAATACCATCTGTTCTGTTTCTGTTCTATATCAATAAATAAACCAATTTCTTGACTGTGGATAATTCTATTGCCCCCACAAATAGAGATTTACAAAATCGCGAATTTGTTCTAAAAAACAGCAGGAGGTGCAAATGACGGATAGGATCAGATCGCTTGTCGCTCAAATCGAATGCCTTCTGTTCGGATTCTGGTTTCTCGGCCTTGCGCTAGACACGGTCTACTGGCACGTGTTTAGTCATTCCTGGGGACCGGCACCGAAAGAAAGGGGGATACTGGCGTGTGTATTGATGATTTTCTCATTCCTTTGCTTCTGGATCTTCGCTGGTGAACGCAAATACTGGCATTTCCGCAGAAAATGAACCACCACGCCGCCGTTCCGTCGTTACTCACGAGCGGCGTGGTTCGCCACTTCTGAGTCGCTTTGCAGTATAGAGCGACTCATTTTATATGGTGTAGAAATGCCTTGAACACCAGGAGAAGAAAGGGTAGGGAAGCGAGTTGACTAGTTTGCAGATAGTTTCACTTATGCGTCGCACAATATATCTTATACGCCTCTAAATAAGAAAAAAACGCTTTATTGGCCCTAGTCAAACCATTTCCTGCCTCTCCTTTTTCCAGACAAGGATTCCGATGTTATCAAATAAGATATGGAAATCCCTTGTTTTCTATTACCTAAATCTATCAAAAGGAGATTCTTCACTTCGTTCAGAATGACAGCAGGAAGCAGATCCGTAGGTACACCTTAGAGCAGCATTAAAATGCAAGCCTTTAAAATGCGCTAGGACGAATTTCAAGGTATTACTTCACGTAGATCCTACCAGGAATTCTCACATCCACATATTCGCTGACC
>CAYPSC010000099.1:0-4050 GCA_964413385.1 uncultured Gammaproteobacteria bacterium
AGCGTTCGATTCACATTCGAAAGGTCGCAGGTTCGAATCCTGCAACGTCCACCATGAAGGAACCCGTTTACGAACGGGTTTCTTGCTAAGTGGATTCGTATTGAGAGAGTCTTGACGGATTAATCATTTTATTATAATTTCTGTTACTCTCCTTGATGAGGACCTATTGGTCCATTGATGCCAGTCTTTTTATTTAAGGTTGGCACCGCGGGATCATCCGCGAGTTCTGGAGGCCGCTCATGTGGTTCCTCATCGTGCTCCTTTTCGGCGTATCGCCCAGGCTCGTGATGCTCATCATGTGGCTCACGAGCGGCTACCTCGGAAAAGCCTTCACCGGTGGCATTTTCTGGCCGGTGGTCGGCTTCTTGTTTTTGCCCTGGACCACTCTCTGGTGCGCCTATGTTTACAACAACGGAGGGTTCGTGCAGTGGTGGCATACGGCTGTCGCTATCATCTGCGTCCTCGTGGACATGGGCAGTGACGGGAACGCCGCTGCGCGCCGTCAGGTGAGTGCTGACAATAGCTGACGGCGTATCTCTATCATTCCCGCCGCCCACCTCGCTCTCGGAGTTCGAGAGACTCGAGGTGGGCGGCTTGTCTGTTGTTATGAGGTCCTCCCAGGATTCAGGTTCGAGAGAGCGGGGGTCTGTAGCTTATCATTTTGTCTTTCTGTCTCGCTTGCCTCTTTTCGTGCACATGGCACTATCCAAGTATATGGTACGTGGATTCATCACTTTTTTGCGCGAACAGCGCGTGGTTAGCCTGGCGATTGCCTTTATTTTAGGTGCAGCCGTCAATCAGGCTGTGTCTTCCTTGGTTCAGGACGTCATCCAACCAGCGATTGGCTTCATTTTTGGCTCACCGGATGGGCTCAGGGCATATCACTTCAAATCGCTCATGTACGGATCATTCTTGGCGAACGTTATCCATCTTTTAATCATTGCTGCGGTTGTGTACTTCGTGTTCAAAGGATTTAAACTTGATCGGCTCGATATTCAGCAGAAAAAAGAATAGTTGCTTAAATCTTGAATCTTTTATTGTTGGCTGCTATTCTCCTCACGTATGTGGGGCGTGATTCTAACTATTGCCATACTTGTTTTGATTCTGGCAATCATTGGCAAACTAGTCTTCATGGAAGTGATAGAAAACGAACACACTTTTTTTTGGATGTCGCTCGTCTTTTTGATTGTTTATATTCTTATCGCGTTTTTGATCGCTCGTCTTATCCCTATTCACCTCGGTCCAGCAAATATTTCTACGTTATTCCATCTCATCACGCCTACGGTCACGAGTACACGCTGATGGTTAAATGACTAACGGGAGCGAAGCAAGAGGAGTCGGTTCATGGGTGATGATGCTTTCAATGCGGTAAGTCCCATGTGTAGGTGCTTCGATATAACCATTCCATGCAAAACGCGCTAACCCACCGGATGAAATCCAGTCAAACAGCCACTCATTCGTGTAGCGTGGGTCGCCCTGGGAGATGCCTCCATTGACGGTCTGTAACCATTGCTGATTGAACACTTCTTGTGAACCAATGGGTGGAGAAATGATGATGGGTAAGCCAAGACCTGTATAAAAAGAGAGTTCACTGGGCTTTGTCCAAAGAATATCCGTTGTACGCAATGTTTTAGCGAATGAACGAAAATAGGTTGGCCGATTCGGGTAGTGGTGAATGATAAGATAACGATCGAGCATGCGCTGTAATCCGATCTTATGAGCGTATGTTCTAAACAAATTGGCGACTGGTTTACGCGTGCCGGCCTCCAAATTCAATCGAATGTTTTGCGCTAAAATTTTTTTACGCAAACTCATCATGATTTCAAGACCCAACTCGCGCTGTGCGCCGGCACCGCCAACCGAGAAAGTCAGCGTGAGCGGTCTGCGTGACTGAATACTACACCAATCGGCACCCAGTTCCCGTTCTAGGGTAATCGCGTATTTTTGAAAAAAGATGTTATTTGGATCGAGATGGCATAAGCGTTCGAGTAAATCTTGTTTTACAGATTCACCCGTCGGCCCACCGATATTGGATTTAGGAAGAGGAAAGCCAGTCAAAAAAATATTTTCTTCACGCACCCCGTAGAGTTTTAACCGTTCAACGACACGTCCATTGGGGGCAAAATAGCGTATTCTGCTGGTTTTTGGATCGCGTGACACCCAGGCCCGGCTCATGTCTGCATCACAAATAACACAATAAATATCACCAGGATAGCCATGAGCTTCAGCAGCAAACGCTGTCGCGAAAAAAGTGGTAATGAGCGGGCGCGGATCGCGAGATAGTTTTTCGATCAGATGCCGGCCAAGACCTTGTCGCTCAATCAAGCGGTAGATCTCATGAAGTTGTAAATTAGGTTTGCTCAAGTCGCGTCGCGGATAAAAATCAGGGATCTTCTGAAAATGATCCATGACTTTAAAGATCGGTTCACCGATCAGTGGGACGGAACGCAAGCGAGAAATCGTTTCGTAAATTTTGCGCGTCTGTGCCCAGAGCGACTTTTCCTCACGCGGAATACCCGGATAATTGTTCGCAGTAATAATGGCACCGTGCGCGAGGTCTTCTAACCCAAAAGCAGCGCGTTCATGGCCATAACCCATGTCGACAGAAACCACCCATGCATTTTTATGATGGTGCGTTTTCTTTCCTCCCCGCATGCTCACCAGTATACCACAGAAAGGCGTCTCCTAAGCGCGATCCGTGTTTGTCATTTCCGTTTTCGTTCTCGTGGTTGAGTTGCATTTTCTTTCTCTTTCATATCAATCTCGCCCACATACTGCTCAAATTTTTCTTCATATCGGCGCTCAATCAATCGTTCGACGGTGCTGGGTTTTGCCTTATTTGCTAGCGAACCAAGTTCTTTCTGCACTTCTTGCTTCGCCCGGAACCAAGCCCACTCATCGGTATATCCATACCAGGTAAATTCCCACAACTCCGTTTCCATTTGATGGAGAAGAGCGTGCGCCTCTTCGGAGGTCATGCCAAGAAGTTGTTCTATTTTTTCGAGAAGTGGCGGATAAGGTGGTGCTTCTAATCCCTGCTCCTGCCTCAAGGTTGTTTCGATAATGAATCTGGCTAAAGCGGCCAAATGGAGTTCGTGTAGCTCGTCTTGAGAAAGTCCGAGGGAGAAAAATTCAGTCTTCATAGGCATAGCGTAAGGCTAGCCTGTTTTTACAGAGTGCGCAATTTTGCACAAATTCTGAATAAACCGGAGAAAATAAAAGTACCGCGCTCCTGAGCACACAGAAACGCGGTACTCAGGGCGCGGTAAAGCGCTGAACTAGCTCATGGGGCGGCGGTGGGGATCACGACGGGCGAGGATCTGTGCCCGTTCCCGCTCCGCGTGTTCGATCGTGACCGTCAGTGCTCGAAGGCGCTGATCATCCTTCGTCTCGACACTCGCGCGCCACCGGTGGCGTATGCTGGCAAGAACCATGGCGATGAATGGTGTCGACGCAAGCGCCAAAATAAACGCCACACCCGCAAATGCCAGCCAAGGGGAGAACGACGGATGATTGTGGGTTGCCTGGGCTGCATTCTGGTTAATCGATTGCAGCACATAGCGCGAGGCGCAGTGATTCCCGTACCGGGCCGGCGCGCGCAGACACTCCGTGGTCCGGGATCCTGTGAACGGAGGGAGTGGAGCCACGGGGAGCGCCTGTGCCGATGATTGGTTGAGTGTCACCAGTACAGCGACCCCGAGTGCCATCAGTGTTGAGCGGCGGCTGAACGCCCTGTGGATCCGCGAGATGCCGACGATGATCAGGAGTGGAATGAGGAGCGAAGGGACCAGACGTGTGACCGGGTCCGATACCAAGCCGTGCAGAGCGGCGAAGCTCGCAAAGAATCCATGAACATAGAGGAACAAGTATGCGTAGAAACTTGGGTTTGGCATTCCGCACCTCCTTGTATCGGTGTTGAGTTCAGTGAAAGGAGCTGAGTACGTTTGTACTCGAATGAGGCAGGCTATCAAGGAAATAATGCAATGTCAATCCCATGTACAGTTAACCTTTAAGGGTAACTCTCTGGCCGGCTAAGGGTGACTAAGGTTA
>CAYPSC010000100.1:0-391 GCA_964413385.1 uncultured Gammaproteobacteria bacterium
TCGCGCTTCTTAAGCTGAAGGCAGGCGAGGAAGGCGCTGGCGTCTTTCGGATAATCGTCCTCTGGGATTTCCTTCGGATTGCAATTACCCGTCTCCTTGTCGAAATGTAGAATCATCGCTCCGTCGAGTTTCCCGTGTTCTTCCTCATAGGCCATGCGGTAAGCGGCTACCTGATACTGCATTTCGCTGTAAATGCCTTTCGATGTTTTGTAATCAATCAGCATTTTCTTTCCATTTACTTCGGCAATGGCGTCGAATTTTCCGGCGTATCCGTGACGTTTGGAATAGATCACGTTTTCCGCGTGGGTGAACTTGACGTGATTGTTTATGAACCAGTTCAGAAAGGCGTTAATTCCAGCGATAACACGTTCATCAACTCCTTCTGGTAGAT
>CAYPSC010000100.1:401-4042 GCA_964413385.1 uncultured Gammaproteobacteria bacterium
GGGTGCTTCCTGACCGGAAATTTGCGCTAGAGCGAAATTTTCAGCGTAGGCGTGAACCTGACTACCGATGTCAGCCGCTTCTTTCTTCTTTTCGGCATGTTTCTTGCACGCTTCTTCGATGATCGGCGTTAACTCCTCGGCGCTAAATGGCCCCGTTGACTGTTCGAGGAACCGTAAGAGATGCGTGCGAGCCAGTCCGACCGCCCATGGAATGAGAAAATCT
This sequence comes from uncultured Gammaproteobacteria bacterium, assembly GCA_964413385.1. Classification (GTDB taxonomy): domain Bacteria; phylum Patescibacteriota; class Patescibacteriia; order 2-12-FULL-60-25; family 2-12-FULL-60-25; genus VGLT01. The sequence continues at coordinate 625 of CAYPSC010000100.1, forward strand.
GCTTTGTTAATCACTCCGGTACAAGCCGTGACCGAGATGAGATTGGCTTTTTCACCTGCTAAACGGTACAGATGGTAGGTCTCACGTTCGATGACTTCGATTTGCACATCCCCTCCGTAGAGGAAATGAGTTGTTTTTTTCTCAGGCATATTTAGGCTGTTTTATCTCCTTGCATCATTTTTTCGCGTGCCTCTTGCAAGGCTTTGTTGGCAAGCGGTTTCATTTGCGCCTTGGCCATAGATTCGCCATCTCCGAAGGTTTCCTTGATCTTGTCCTCCGTGATAACCGTCTCCTTTTCTGGCTTTTTGCTCCAAGAATAGGTGGCTGTACCTTGGCAAGCGTTAATAATTTTTTGAAAATCTGGCTCAATGATCTTTCCCAACTGGCCTGTGCGATCCTTGGCGACGAATTTATCGGAGGAGGGATCAATGAAGATCACACGTTTCTCCCCTTCGTCTTGGTTTTGCACGACCGTCATGTAACCAACTACATCCACCATGTTCACGATGTCTTTCGATACCTTGGTTTCGATCATTGGGCGCTTCACAATACGATCTTCATCGCTTTTCTCATCGACGTGAGCTACCAAAATCACATGCAAGCCAATGTCTCGCAGGATTTTGATGTAGTCGCGCATGGTTTTTTTCAACCAACCCCAGCCAGCCATGCTCGGCGTTCCGTCTTTTTGGACGAGCTTTGTGTCGCCGGTTGCGACCAGATGGCGCTTGAGCTTATCCATCAGTTCGCCGATTGGATCGATGATGACCGTTTCGTACCCTTTTGCTTTTGCTATTTCTGTAAATTCCTTCATGTCTGACCATTTTTCGATTTGCGCTACATCCATCTTGATACCGCGAAGGCCGAAGTATTTGGCTCCGTTTTCGCAATCAGCAAGCAGTGGTCTCGGTGCAGTCGAGGCAAAGGTCGTTTTTCCCACCCCGCCTTCTCCGTAGACCAACATGACAACGGATGGGCGATATTGGGCGTCTCCTGTGTTAATGATTTGCATATAATTCTTCTCCTTGGTTAAGAATGATTTCTCCTTCGATGTGATCGCAGCCGAGACACTTACCGAAGTCCTCAATCGCTTCGATATTTGGACGATCGGTATAGTTTTGGCCGCAGTCGTAGCAGTACATACTCCTTGTGCGTTATGGTCTTTCCCCTAAGAGGAGGGACGCGCACGTGGGAAGCCGTGTACACTTCAAGCTTCTTTTTTGTGGGACTCTCCCCTCTTCGGGGAAAAACCTGAATTTGATCCAAGTCTTCAATTGTCAAAAGGGCTTGGATCGGAGTTTTGGATATAAAGAAAAGCATCTATGTTTCCATAGATGCTTCGCTTTCGTGTCTTCGACTGTGGTGATCGAGCGTTACCGCTTGGACCACTGTGGCGCGCGACGAGCTTTTCTCAGACCCGGTTTCTTGCGTTCTTTAGCACGCGGATCGCGCGTCAGATATCCGAGTTTTTTTAACGTCTTGCGAAAGGCTGGATTCAACTCGACCACGGCGCGCGTAATGCCCAGTCGGATCGCTTCAGCTTGTCCGCGCAGCCCTCCTCCCTCAACCATCGCACTCACATCAAGAACGTTTTCTTGACCGATCGTCTTCAATGGTGACGATACGGTATTGCGCAATTCGTAGGTGGTGAAATATTTTTCCATCTCGCGACCATTCACGGTGATCAACCCCTTCCCATTCTTCACCAGACGGATACGAGCAATTGAAGTCTTGCGGCGACCGACTGCCGGAATAAACGATCCGCCCTGAACATTCACATCCATTACCGGAGTCGCTTCGACCTCTTCTTCTTTTACCGTTTTCTTGGTACGCGGTGTTTTTGCCGCTGTCTTTCCGCTTTTAGCGGTTTTCTTTGATTCAGTCGCCATAAATTTAGACAATCATCAAACGCTTCATACGCGCACTTTGTGTACGATTTTTTGGAAGCATGTATTTTACTGCGTGACGCAATACCTCACCCGGTTTTTCCTGCTGCAATTTCGCCACCGGCAAACGTTTGATGCCACCCGGACGGTTGGAAGAGCGAAATAAAACCTTCTGCTGCATTTTATTACCGGTGTATACCAATTTGTCTGCGTTTGTAATTTTCACAACCACGCCCGTATCGATATGCGGAGTGTATCCAGGCTTATCTTTGCCCATGAGGAGCTTGGCAACTTTCGTCGCCAACCGCCCCACGACCTGATTTGTTGCATCGATCGTGACCACTTCGCGTTTGATTTCGGGCATGCCCCGTTTATTCTTCCAAGCCATATTATTTTACGAGTTGCAATTGAGCGACTTCTGCGCCATCCCCCTGGCGTGCACCAAGCTTAATGAGACGCGTATACCCGCCCGCACGTGTGGCATAGCGTGGACCAAGCTCTTCCAGGACCTTGTTCACAGCGGATTCCACCGTCAATACTTTCATTAATTCACGTCGCGTGGCCAGTGACTTCGTTTTTCCCTTTGTGATAAGCTTTTCCACCATCGGCTTCACAGCCTTGGCTTTCGCAAGCGTCGTATTCACATGTTCATACAAAATCACTGAAGTCGCCAAATTGCGCAGAAGCGCGCGGCGCGCAGCAGAATTACGATCCAATGTTTTTCCTACTCGACGGTGTTTCATAACAATAGCTTCTAGCTTTAACTATTTGCCTCTTCGTACTTCAAATCTTTGAGAACATTAAGATAATCCTGGAGGATGGTCAGGGCTTGATTCGTTGCGTCTAACGCATCAACCGTTCCATCGGTCTCTACCCGAAGCACAAGTTTATCGAAGTCAGTCTTCTCCCCAACGCGAGTCGCCTCAACTTTATAGGACACGTTTAGAACCGGCGAATAGAGCGCATCGATAGCGATCGTACCCAACTCCAATTTTTCTCTGCTACGTTCCTCCGTGGTCTGATATCCACGCCCAGGACCAATCCAAATATCCATCTCAAAAGTCGCCGATGGGTCTGTAAGGGTAGCAATTGGCAATTCTGGATTCACGATTTCTACATCTGCATTTTTACCAAAATCTTTTGCCGTCACCACCTTCTCACCCTTCACGGTCAAGCTTAGCTTTACCGGTTCTTGTGAGAATAACTTCATGCGAAGCGCTTTCAGATTCAAAATGATCTCAAGCACATCTTCTTTCACATGCGGCATGGTTGCAAACTCATGCTCAACACCTTTGATCTTTACCGCTGTCACTGCTGCACCTGGAAGAGAGGAAAGCAACACGCGACGCAAGGCATTGCCCAGCGTCGTCCCATATCCCTGCGCACACGGTTCAACGGTCAAGAGACCCTCGTTGAGCCGGTCTCCATGCGTGAAGCGGATTTTGGATGGAAGCAAGATAGACTCCATAAAGAAATGAAATAAAGAAATCCGAATGATTACTGACGAGAATAAAATTCGACGATCAGTTTAGGAT
>CAYPSC010000101.1:0-4028 GCA_964413385.1 uncultured Gammaproteobacteria bacterium
GGCCATTACGGTGTTTGGCAACGTGGATTTCGGCAAGATGTTGTTCCTCAGGCGAAAGGTCTTCTGGTCGGTAGTTTCTATCCGTTGCCTTACGATAGATAAACATCACGACGTCAGCATCTTGCTCAATGGACCCTGATTCACGCAAATGAGCGAGGCGAGGGATGGCGGGTTTCTGTAATTCCACGCTTCGCGCGAGCTGAGAAAGGGCAATAACAGGAATATTTAACTCACGGGCGATTTGTTTGAGGCCGCGCGTAATCTCTGTAATTTCCTGTACGCGGTTAGCATCAGCATTTTTCGAACGACTTTCCATGAGTTGCAAATAATCAATCACGATCATGCCAAGCCCTGATTCCATCTGGAGCCGTCGCGCTTTAGTGCGGATTTCCATGATGTTGGCGCTGGCCGAATCGTCGATAAAAATGGGAGCTTCAGACAAGATGCCGAGCGCATGGCCGATACGTGGAAAGTCATCGTCTGTACCGTTGTCTGACAGTTTCCCTGTGCGCATCTTCCAAAGGTCTACATTAGCTTCAGAGCAGATCATGCGATCGACAAGCTGTTCTTTGGACATTTCAAGTGAAAAAATCCCAACAGGGACACGGTTTTTGACAGCTGCGTGGCGGGCAATATCAAGAGCAAATGCTGTTTTTCCGCATGATGGACGAGCGGCTAAAACAATCAAGTCACTTTTTTGTAAACCACCAAGCAAACTATCAAGATCAGTATATCCAGAAGAGACTCCTCGCAGTTTTCCTTTTTCTCGATGCAGTTCATCAATACGGTCAAAGGCATCAGTGAGTACATCGCGAATGGGCGTGAAAGTGCGTTTGAGAAATTTTTGCGAGACATTGAACAATCGCTGTTCTGCTTGATCCAAAATTGATTCCACATCCTCTGCCTGATCTTCATATCCCATGCCGGTGATTTCCCCGGCGGCTTGTATCAATCGGCGCAAGGTCGCTTTCTTTTGGATGATCTCGGCATAGTGTACGACGTGGCTCGCGGTCGGCACGGCATTGGAAAGGGCGATGAGCTCTGCGCGACCGCCGATGGCTTCTAGTTCGCCTTTGTCTTGAAGGCGACTTCCGAGGGAGAGGAGATCGATCGGTTCGTTGCGGCGATAGAGATCTAGCATACCCTCAAAAATACGGCGATGTTTATCCAGATAAAAATCGTCGGGAGAAAGCATGTCAGCCACTTTGATGACGGCATCTTTATCAAGCAAGAGCGAGCCAAGAAACGATTGTTCGGCTTCAATATTTTGGGGAGTGAGCCGTTCAAGAGAAGACATGGCCGCATCTTAAGAGGGAAGAACTTGGCGCGCAAGATGATAAGGAGAGGAGAGTTGGAGGATGGGATGGGGATAACTGCGTTTTACGACGCAAGATGAAGATATTTTATGCTATCATTTCAATTATGGAGGAAAGGAAAAAGCGAATTGGGCGCGCAACATTAGCGTTCATTGGAACAAGTATTGGCGCCGGAGTCTTTGGACTCCCATCTTTGTTTTCGTACGTTGGTTTTTGGCCGGGAACAGTTCTGTTTCTGCTCGTCGCTCTGGTCATGTGGCTCACGCATTTGTACTCGGTAGAGCTGATTTTGCACTTTAAAAAACCTATGCGGTTGCCTGGCATGGCAAAAGCAGCCTTGGGTGAATGGGGATTTGTGGCTGCCGGCGTGACCTATCCGTTGCAAATTATTGGCGTGAATCTCATTTATGTCATTTTAGGCGGCACCTTTCTTTCTTCGCTCGCGCATTCGATCGGGATTGGTTTGCCCTTGGTTTTTTGGCAGCTGCTTTTTTGGGCCATCGTGGCCGTCATTGTGCTTTTTGGTCTCAAACTCATGTCGCGCGTTGAGGCTTGGGCGACCTGGCTTTTGATCGGTTCCATGGTGTTGGTGGTTGGTCTATCTGCGCCAAAATGGGAATTCTCTTTGTTGCCACGAGCAGATTGGTCTAATTTCTTTTTGCCATTTGGCGTTTTCTTATTCACCCTGTCTGGGTTATCTGTGGTAGGCGAAATCGTGGAATTGGTCGACCGGAAGCGCTCTGATGCGCGTTGGAGTGTTTCCGTTGGCATGCTTGTCTCTGTGGTGCTGTCCTGGGTTTTTGGTGTCGGGATGTATCTTGCCGCGCATGGGGTGATTGGGCGAGATCCTTCGGCATTGATTGGTGTGTTGCCAGGAGCCTGGAGTTGGTTTATTCCACTTTTTGGATTTTTGGCGATCATCACATCATATTTAACAACAGCTGAGGATTTAAAAGCATCTTTTCATTTAGATTTTCATCTTAAAGAAGCTTACGCCTGGCTCGTTGCTGTTGGCGCGCCATTGATATTACTTTTTACTCAGCGTGATTTTTTGACAACTGTTGATGTGGTTGGCACGGTTTTTGGTGGCATCAACGCACTTCTCGTCATCTTCATGGCTATGAAGTTGTTTGTGCCAAAGAAGATCCCACCGCGCGTTTGGAGTTTTTTTGGCTCCATTGTGCTTCTGCTCGTTTTTATGATTGGCATTTTACACAAGCTTCTTTATAAACCATTGATATGAGGTTGTTCTTGCGCGCGATTTTTTTAGAAGTTCCGAGGCATTTGGTTCTTTTGTTGACCTTGGCTGGCATTGAAAATTTTGATTTTAGTCCGTTGCCTGCCTGGACGGCCATTGTGGTTGCTTATATCTTGGAATTCTTGATCACGTTTTTCTTTGCTGAGTGGGTGTTCTTGCACCGTGTTCCACGTTTCAAAGAAACGATTTTAGTGAGTGTGGTTTTTGTGGTTTTTGGAACAGCGCTCGAAGCTGGTCTTTATTTCCTGTTTACAAATGCATCTTGGCGGATGTTGTGGGGGAGTTATTCTTGGCAAAGTTTATACATCGTCGCGCTGTATGTCTTTTCTGTTTGGATGGCCGCATGGCATATGCGGCGCACAAAAGTGAAGGCGGCACTGCCAGAGGGATTGGAATCATGAAAAAGAAACACCCGCCGACCGCACCGGTGGGTGTTCCGGTCGCGATGGCGGGTGGTCAGTTTTATTCGTCATTCGGCCGTTCGTTCTCCGGCGGCTTGGACAATTGAATGAGCAGTCTCTCGATGCGATCCAGCCTGCTTAGGACCAAGTACGCATAGTAGCTCATCACGAAGAGCAAGAGCAAAAAGTCGAGAACCGTCATGGGCACCTCCTGCCGCGGTTTATATTATATTTTTTTATTCCTGTCAACCTTCAACTCGGCAATCCGTCCTCTTGCCTTTGAGACGCTTGCTCGCACAAATTTTTTACGTTTTTCAGCAACTGGATAATTGTCATGGGGCCGACGCCGCCGGGGACGGGGGTGATCCAAGCATCTGTGTTTTGGTAGCTATCAAAATCGACGTCACCGCGCGTTTTCCCTTCTGTTGTTTTATTTGTGCCCACATCAATAATCACCGCATCAGGTTTAGTCATGGAAGCATGTAAAAATCCCAAGCGACCAATGGCGATCACGATAATATCAGCGCGAGCAAGCGTATCCTGATCTAATTCGTCCGGTCGCATTTGATGGACAAACATGCCGGCCAAAGTTAAAAGACGTTTCAATGGTTGTGCAAAAATATCTGAGTTGGCAATGATGACAGCGGTTGCGCCCTGGAGTTTGGATGGCGCTTCGTTAATCAAGCGCAAAATACCTTCATGGACAGGTGGGATGATGGTGGATGCCGGGTGAAACCCGTCTGCGTCTTTTTTAGGATCAATGGTCTGAATGACGCGGTCCTCATCATGTCCTAGCGGAAGAGGGACTTGCACTAAAATGCCGTGAACGGAGGGATCTGTGTTCCATTGTTCAATCAAACCAATAAGTTGTTCATCAGGCGTCGGAGCTTCCAAGTGGTGGATGTTCACTTGAACGCCAACTTCATCAGCTGCTTTCTTTTTAAGATTGACGTAGAGCTCCGAGGCTGGATCGTTGCCCACGAGCAAAATGGCTAAACGCGGCATCAGGTGTTTCTGAGCGATTTCTTCTTTCAGTTCGGCGCGCATTTTTAC
>CAYPSC010000102.1:0-4011 GCA_964413385.1 uncultured Gammaproteobacteria bacterium
GCTCCTACCCACGTTATGTATCGAACAGAGTTGGTTTGAAGAAGGTGTGGATGAGCAGCGGGGAATACGTCAGCTTATTTATCAATCCGAACGTCTGGGCCATCGTGTTCGCACCATTCCGGAAGCTGTTATTTGGCATCATGCGCATGAGGTCGATTCCCTGGACAAGGGGTCTGGTTTGCGCTATAGGTTAAGCAGAATTTGGAAGCGAAAGTAGATTCTTTTCTTACCCCTTTTTTAGGATGATAGACGATCTGAGTCCGAATTTTGTTGGATACGAGCCGCCGCTCGTGTCTTTTGTGACCGTGAACTACAAAATGGTTCATTTCGTCCGTCATCTGCTCCAATACCTAGAAACAAAACAACCCGCCTTCTCTTTTGAATTTTTTTTAATAGACAACGGATCGGGGGATGGTGCGGTGGAAATGGTGCGCGAACGGTTTCCATGGGTACGCGTCATCGCTTTGCCTCACAATGTCGGTCTGAGCGCAGCCAATAACCAAGCGCTTAAAGAAGCGCGTGGAAAATATATTCTCCATTTGAATCCAGATCTTATTTTATTTCCTGGAGAATTAGAGAAATGGGTGACATGGATGGAGTCGCGTCCCGATGTCGGTCTGTCTGGGCCACGCCTCTTGAACCCAGATGGGACGGATCAGGCATCGTGTTATCATTTTCCGCACCTTTGGATGCCTTTGTATCGTCGAACGTTTTTAGGAAAGACACGCCATGGAAAGCGACACGATGATTATTACCTCATGCGCGAGATGGATCGCGCTCAAGAAAATGAGGTGGATTGGGTGTTGGGAGCAGCGATGTTAATACGGCGCGATGTGCTCGAAAAAATTGGTCACTTTGATGAACGCTTCTTCCTGTATTTTGAAGATACTGATGTATGCCGTCGCGTATGGGAGGAGGGATTCAAGGTGTGCTATGTGCCTACGGCAAAACTGGTTCACTATTATGGTCACGCAAGCCGCACGGTACATCCGTGGGAAATCATCAAAAATAAAACAACGCGCATCCACGTAGCCAGCGCCATCAAATATTTTTTGAAATATCGAAAGTCGCCGAATCCGCGAGAGAATCATTTGAAACAAACTCACCCATCAGTCGAGAGCGTTGGCTGATGGGTGATGAGTGAGTCGGGAAGGTTCAATCACGGTAACCGGGAACCGATTGAAGGGCCGTGAGTTTTTGTTGAAGTTCTGCACGTTGCTCTCTGGCTTTCTCCAGCTTGCGTTCGAGATCGGCGATCTCTCCATCAACTATCCGCAGATCTCTGGAGGCGCAGAGTTGGTGGTAGTCGGGGCGTCTATTCAGTTCGGCGTCCAGGATCTTCGTCCGTCGAATGTCTCGCTTCAGAATGACACCGGTGAGGAAACCAAAAAAAGCGGCAATTATTAGGAAGAGGAGAGCATAAGGCCCAGATTCTAGTAGTGCAGACATGATTAGTCCTTCTATGCCAAAGCCGGTGCCAAGCATTGATACGAGGCCAAGAGCAGGTACGCACCCTTGGCGCTGGATGAGCTCAGGGGTAGTCATCTGGGCGGGCGTGAGAGCGTTCCGCTTCACGAGAGCTTTTTGGGTCATGGCTAGCCTCGAAGTGAAAGGTTCAACGAATCAGTCATCGCATGATGAACAAAATGATGTACCAGAAGATTCCGGTTGTGTCAATTGCTACCTGGCATCTCTTGGGAATGCTATGATGTTCTCAAGCTTTACCTCTTTTTATGTCCGATTCGTCTCTCGACTCTCCTAACTTTTTAACCTGCCCAGGCGTGCCAGAATTAACCGTGGGCGAGCCTACGGATGCTATGCCGGAGTTACCACCAGCCGGGCCAGTAAAGGAAACTCTTCCAGAACCCGAAGAGCAGCCAGCACTTTCTCCACCTCCGCCCGCTCCTCCTGTCGCACCACCGCAAGAGATTCTGAATCCTCCACCGCTCTTGCCATCCAAAGCCAAACATCATTGGTGGCGCTGGGTGATTGCTATTCTCTTTCTATTGGGCTTGGTCGCTGTCTCACCCTTGGTGTATGGAGGCATCCGTGCAACACTCGCCGCTCTCCGCATTAAACAAGCGGTGGGAGAAGCGCAAGCGGATCTTTTATCAAAAAATTTCATCGGAGCGCAGGCCGCTATCCAGCGAGCAGGGGAACAATTAACCGAGATGCAAGCTGGGTTAAATGCGGTTGGACCATGGAAAAATATTCCGTTTGTGCACACCCAGCTTCAGGCCTTGGAAGACACGGGTCGCGCCGCGCAAACAGCGCTCGTGGGCGTAAAAGATATCGTTGATGTCGTAGCCTCGATTCAGGACGCTATTAATCTCGCCGGGACTGCGACAAATGTTTTGGATACAGGCATCGCTCCCAACCGTTCCTTTCGCGACCTGACACCAGACGAAAAACGCGCCGTACTCGCCAAATTCAATCAAGGATTACCGCAATTGCATATCGCACGCGAGCGGTTCCGGATTGCTCTGGAAGCCTGGCAGGGCATTCCTCAGGATCAGTTGTATGCGCCATTGCGCGATCAACTCAAACCATTCACCAAAATATTGCCCGAGCTTCAGGCGCGCGTAGACGAGGCGATTTCTTTACTGGATGTTTTCTTGCCCATGGCCGGCTATCCAAGTGAGAAAAACTATTTATTGATTTTGCAGAACGCGGATGAGATCCGGCCCACCGGTGGATTTATCGGCAACATCGGTACGGTCACCATTGATGCTGCAGAGATGAAACAGATCAAATTTCAAGACGTGTACGCGATTGATAATCCTGTATCAGGTGTCTGGAAGGAAGTGCCGCCAGAGGCGATCCGTATGGAGCTTGGTGTGAATGCCTGGTTTTTGCGTGATGCAAACTGGTCACCGGACTTTCCACAATCAGCAGAACGCATCATGGATTATTATGATCGTGAGCTTGCACTGGCATCCGTTTCGCACCCGGCGCTGAACGGAGTGATCGCCTTGCAGCCAGGTTTCTTCTATCACCTGCTAAAACTCACGGGCCCGATCACGATCGATAACAAAGAATTTACTGCCGATAATTTTTATACTGAACTTGAATATGCTGTTGAGATTGGTTTTAACAAAGAAGGCAAACCAGTAGAGCAGCGCAAAGAAATTGTGAATAAATTAGGTGATGAGATCATGAGTCGTCTCATAGCCTTGCCCTCATCGCGTTGGGGAGATCTTTTGGATCTGTTTACCCAGGCGCTCGATCAAAAAGATATTCTGCTCTATGAACGCGATCCAGCTATTCTTTCTTTTTTGGACGCACATAAATGGAGCGGCCGCACGCAACCGTCTGCTCCGGATTACCTGTGGGTTGTAGATGCGAATTTGGCAGCGTTGAAGACCGACGGGGTCATGAATAAGACGATTCGCTATTCTGTAGATATGACTGATCCGAATGGTCCGACCGCTACTGTCACGCTTCACTACACCAATACACATCACACGATTGATTGGCGCTACACGCGTTATCGCGATTATGTGCGGGTGTATGTGCCCGAAGGGAGTACGCTGGTCTCTTCCAACGGAGCTATGTTGAACGATATCACCAAGACCGGTGGCCATGTGATTCCTGGTAAAGTCGATGTCTTTCACGACCTCGGGAAAGTTGGGTTTGGCGCCTTTTGGTCTATTGAACCTGGAGAAACGCGCGATTTGCGTTTTACCTATCGTTTATCTCAGGAGGTAGTCAGCGTCTTACAGTCTGGATCATATAAACTTTTGGTCCAAAAGCAGCCAGGAAATCGTTCACAGTTGACGCTCGATCTCTTATTCGGTAAGAAGCTGTCATCCGCAATGCCCGCGGAGAGTCAGGGCGAGTACGGAGATAACCGTTATCGAGTGAGTTTGCCTTTAGACAAAGATCAAAAAATAGAAGTTGGGTTTATCAGTAGTTTGTAGATTGTAGTCTGCGGATAGGACGTCACGAGGTTGCTGCTACTGACTACTGACTACTGACTACTGACTACTGACTACTGACTACTGACTACTG
>CAYPSC010000103.1:0-3995 GCA_964413385.1 uncultured Gammaproteobacteria bacterium
GAGCGATCCATGCCGGAATCAGACGCTCCATGTCTTCGCTATCTTCTTCTGCCAAATCAGACGCTCTTTCCTCCTCCATCTTTCCCGCAAAAGAAAGCACATAAGAGCTCGGTATGTGCGGTGCCACACGAACGCCAACCGTATGCTCCTCCACTTGTCCACGAAATATGCGCTGCACCAACGCTACATCTAACATTCGAATCCGATCATCACAGATCGCATTTTGCACTCGTTCTCCTTTTTTTGAAGCATTAACCAAACGATAAACTTCTGATACCACCGAAATGGGTACATCTTCCTGTTCCAACACCTGCGCTAATTCAAGCGATTTCAAACCTTCCCTCGCCGAACGCGGGGGACGATGAGAAGAACGAGAACGTGTTCTCGACATGAAATTTGAATCGATGTCGTCTCTTAATCTGATGGCTTCCCCCGTAAACTAAGGGGGATCGAGGGGATACATTGTTCTCACGCTCTTTCGTAGGCTTCGAGCGTCGCTTTTGCAACGGTTTCCCAACGATAACGTTCACGAATAAACGGCACCTGATGAATAGCCATCTCTTTAGCATTCATGTGTGGATCTAACACCATCTCCACCGCACGTATCATATCATTTTTATCACCGTCTCGGAAGAAGAAAACGCCTTCCATGGAAAGACTTTCTGGAAGACAGGTGGAGTCACTCGATACCACTGGACATGCGCGTGATAGCGCTTCAAGCGGCGGCAGCCCAAATCCCTCATGAGAAGAAGGAAAGACAAACGCTTTGGCATGATCCAAAAAACCAGCGAGTTCAGCATCTGTAAGCTTTCCTAGAAATTGAACACGCGGAATGTTCTTCGCCTCTACAAATTTTATCCATCGATCCATAAACACATCCTTCTCTCCAGCAATGACAAGAAAAAGTCCAGGATGCCTGGCCGCCACCTCCTGCCACGCCTCAAGCAAAAGATCTAACCGTTTATGCGGATAAGCACTACCCAAATACATTAAGAAAGGATCCTTTGGCACGCGCTGATGATCAGGCGCAGGAAAATCACCCAAACCTTCACTTGTGACAACTATTTTATTCGCTGCCCATGGATAAAAATGCTTAATATCTTCCCCCACCCACTTTGTTGGCACGCAAATCACCGACGTTTGATTGATGGCATGGCGCAAGACTAAACGATGGCCCACGCGCTTTGCAGCGGCTACCACTGAATTTCGCGTGGACGCTTTGGCGCTCGACGGTTGATGCAATAACAACAAATCATGAATGGTCACGATGCACTTACCACGAAAGGTAAGCGGCATATTCCAGTGCGGAAAGTGCACGATGTCCGCTTTCGTTTTCTTGATCAGACCTGTTAGCCTCACCTGCTCCTCGAATCCATACCATGAAATATCCGCTTTCACATGTTCAACCTGCGGCGCCCCTTCAAATGGCGAATGTTCCGGATCTTGTTCTAACAAAATGTACCGGTGCTCCGGTGCGACTTTAAGCAAACCGCGTACCAACTCCTCAATATACCGGCCGCTCCCCCGAGTACTCATTGAACCCATCATCCGCGCATCGATAGCGATCTTCATAATACATTAACTGTGTGTTGATCGAACATGCTCTGCAATCACCGCATAGTTTCTCCCTATCGCCTCATGCTCATTACTTTCCCAAACTCATTTATCGCGATATAGGTTGGCGCCGCGTCATCCATCCGCTCCAAATCTTCCTGTACGTTGTGCCAAACGAATCCAGGATCATGGATCCTATAAGATGGATATTGGACGTTTGATGGTTCAAATCGGACTCCGTTCAATTCAAGAGTGATGCGATAAGCGGCAGAGACGAAGTTTTTTACTGAATGACCACGCAAATACTCCCATAGTCTAAAACTGCCGAGCTCGTGAACCGTATCTCCAACTCTCAAATTCGGATCTAAAGAAATTATTCGTTGAATGTTTTCTTTAGGCCGCGGTGCCTGAGGTGACTCCCGGTAAGGATGTTTCATTGGCACAATCAAATTAATATGCTCAACATAGCACGCCTGCAATAAAAACAAAACGCGCCTAGCTGACGAAGGAGCGCACCCTCTGGTGAGAGGCATCCTTCATCGATCACGGCGCGCAAAGGAAAAAATCTCTTCAATAAAGAAGAAAGGTAACGTCGTCGAGGCGGTAGACCTCATCGATTCTGATGGCCCACGGCTGACCTCCCTCATATTGTCGCGTGTCTCGCTGTCCTCCCGAACTTCGTGTGGCAGAACAGACGGCTCCGCTCGGGCAAAGAAAATACGGAAGGAAACCCGGCTCTGGATCGCTGGGACAAGAGAACCATTGTCCGACGCTGATCACCATGGGGGCGACTTGCGGTCTGCAATGAAGGAAGGCGACGGGAGCAAACGAAACAGCGTCGTCCCCAGAAACGCGCCACGCTTCACCACCACGCTCCACACACCATCCACCCTTCTCTCTATCGAGCCTATGCACCTCGTCTCTCAGTTCTGCGAACTGGCGCTGGGCGGTCAAGGCCCAAAGCCCCGCATCAAGGATCACGAGAGCTAGATTTGCCAACAGCAACAGCTCTATCCCCTTCAATGCCGCCAGCTCTTTATTTCCACTTTTTTGTTTTGTCACCGGAGTCCTCCTTTGAATGAGCAACCACGCGATACTCACCCGGTCGCCGGGGGGGTCGCGTTGGCCCATCATCCAACCAAAAACACATCTAACCGTCAATACAGAACTCCTGTCAACCATCAATAATGTTACTTATTATTCTCGTTTCATTAAAGATGCCACCATCCGTATGGCGACGAATAATAAAGCTAATTAACGGTACCAGGTATGATATTTTTTTCGAAATCAGCGCTATATAAAGCGTAAATATAGGCATAACAGCAACCTAATTTTGGAGCGCTCTCTGTACGACTCCTTGACTTTTTAATATTTTTATGTTATCTCTTTTCACTGAAAATCAAAGGAAAAAGAAAGGGGTCTTTCCATGGAAATAAAAAACATCCTGGCCTTTGTGGATGCGCCAGATCCTGACAACTTCGCGTTGCTGATCGCTCTCGTCCGGTTGTTTCCCAACGCCAAGCTTCACGTGGTTCTGACCGGGCGCCCAGTAAGATTCGGCGCCACGCGTGAACACGCGCTTTGGGACTACGATCTCAAATCCTCACGCATGGCGCAAGAAGCATCTGCGCTCCGTATCAAGAACTTTCTGCGCCATTTCGGGATACGCGTCGCATCCGTGTACGATGGTGGTATCGCGCCTCGAACGCTTGTGCCCCACTGGATCCATTTCGCCGAGTATTACAAATTCCTCGATGTGGATCCCCTGCAGGCCTTGCGCTACAGCGAACTCGAACCACAAGAGGACCTGATCAAGCTCGTCCTCGGTATGAAGAGCTGCGCGGTTGTAGTCGGGGGTCCAATGACGGGACTCAGCCAGATGCTCAGGCGCCACCCACCCATCGCTGACAAGTTCACAGAACTGCACGCGATGTTCGCGACATGGGGTGAGGTCAACCTCATGCAGATGGGAGACCAACCGCGTGGGCAACTGCAGTTCAACACCGCGTGTGATCCCCAGGCAGCATACGAAGTGCTCATGGGCCTCCGCTGTCCGATCTACCTCATGCCTTCCGAAGTAACGCGCGTAGCGGACATCGGTTTCCGAAACGCACAAGCGTTGCGTGCAGCGCTCCCCGACAACGAAGGGGCACGCGCCCTCTACCATCTGTATGCGCTCTGGTACGATGCGGCCGTTCGTCCACGACAGGAGAAAAACCCAAGCGAGCTCATCTTCATCCACGACATCGTGTCTGCTCTGAGCCTCGCGGAAGAAATCCGAGAGCAGATCTACGAAGTCGTTCCGATAGAAATCACGTCCGTGCCCCACCTCGTGTCCGAAGCGCAGGATTGGGGAAAAGTACTCATGCGAGAGACAAATCAATCCGGCAACCGTTTCGCCGCCAGGCGTCTGCGTCCGGGAGGAGCGGTCAGGTATCGCG
>CAYPSC010000104.1:0-293 GCA_964413385.1 uncultured Gammaproteobacteria bacterium
TCGCTTCAAGGTCGTCTATGATGCCGCCCTCAGCCTCGCGCGCGCGGGACAAGTCAACTGCGCCACGGTACTAATGAAGGAACTCTGTTTCGCACGTCCGCCTCAAGTCGGCGAATCAACCGGTTACTACAGCCACATCACGGCGCTACGCGCATCGCTTCGCCCCACCGGTGCAGAGCTCTGGGCCTGCGAGGCATCGCCGGATGGTTTTTGCCACAACGACGGCCATAGCGGTCACTGCATATACTGTCACGAGACGGTGGATCGGCAATAAAGATCCCAACCATCTCTAG
>CAYPSC010000104.1:303-3960 GCA_964413385.1 uncultured Gammaproteobacteria bacterium
CCTCGCGCACCGCGCGAGACAAGAGCGCATCGTCGCAAGACGGTACTCGCGTCCTTTGTCTCCGACGGTGCGCTTTTGTCTTTGTCGTAAAAAATCAAAAACCCTGTCCTCAAAAAACACACGTTCTATTTAGACCGTCAGCCAGTCCACAACAATGAAAACACTATATTTTAAGATTTTCCAAAGGTGTCGCCATTTGAGCACAGTCCATATCAGGCTCTTACGTTGATCTTTGCTATCACAAAACTGGTTTAAAAAATCTTGTTTCTCAGCGGCAATAATGTCCCACATAGCTTTAAACGTGTGATCACACTTCATCAAATCCCAAATCCAACGATAGCGTACCTGACGTTTGTAATAATCCATGAGATGGTCATGTTTATTCATAAGTGGAACAAATTCTCGCAGGGACACTCGATCTCCTTCTAGATAACGCGGGATGAGTTTGGCCGCTTCTTTGCCAGCGATGATCGCCCCTTTGATGCCATCTGCTGCAAATGCACCACAGAAACCAGCTGCGTTACCAATCAAGAGAACGTTATCTCGCGAAATGCGTTTGAGCGCACCACCGATCGGGATCACTCCGCCAAAAACATATCCAGGTTGATTGATTTCCCCTTCGATCGTGATCATCTTTCGCTCTCGCAGAATCTGCAGGAATTTTTCTGTGAGCTGTTTTGCCTCTCCCCTATCCTTTAATAACTTTGCTAGGCCAACACGAAAGGCTTTGCAACCATTTACGATCGTTGGTGAAAGCCAACCGCCGTAGCCCAAAGAAAATTCTCCAAACCAAAAATGATAAATCGTTTCTGCCGGATGCGGACCCAAGGTCACATCCCCAAAAAAGACTTGTTCATATCCAAATAAAAATTTCTTATTTTGATCGAGTCCAGGAACCACGCTAGCGACTTTGGATACCGCTCCGTCTGCGCCTACTAAAAATTTGATAGAAATCGTTTCTGGTTTGCCGTTGATCAAAAGATTGGCTGAATGAACAGGCGTGCCACCTTCTATGCCAACAAATGCCGCGGACGGAAGAAACGTCACGTTTGGTGGCAAAGTATCTGCCAAAGCTTTCACTAATCCCTTGGTATCTGTTTGGTAAATCCACGGCTCGCCCGTGCCTGTCGTGGATATAAAATACTCGTTAAAGCGAGGAGGAATTACGCAGATCGAAGTAATCGGATTTGTGATAAAACGGTCGACATAAAAAAACGTTTTGAATTCTTGGCGCGTGCGCTCGGTGATCAGGCCCGTTGATTCGACCGATGATCCGGCCTGCGGCTTAGCATCGATAATCAAAACCTTGAGATGAGATGGCAGGTGATGCGCGAGCGCCAAACCCGCAAAGCTTGCCCCCACGATCATCACATCGAACTCCTGCATAAGTTGTTTGAGCTTAACAGAAATGAGCTGAGTTTCAAGAATTAGAGGATAAAAAACGCCGCGTCCTCCCTCCTAGAGAACGCGGCGGAAGGTCACGGAAGGATCAGTTCTCCCGAAACCAGCGTCGAAGGCGATCGAGGCGGTCCGGGTTCCGCACGGCCCAGACGCATCCTCCGAGCACCAGGACGGCAAAAGCAACACAACCGAGACCGAGGAACTCCATGCAAGCTCTCCTTGCAAGAAACGGCGATCTGTGTCGCCGAACGCGCAGGAAGATGCCACAAAAATGCCTTCTCGTCAAGATATTTGCCGTTTGCTCGTCGTCTGGCATTAAGTCTTCTCTCGACTCTGTTTTGTGTAATTTTAGCCTAAATTTGGCATACAATTATTGACATCTTGTTATTTTTGTGTTACTTTCCTCCCTTGCACATTCTCATTCGACGCGTTTTTGCGTCTTCTGTTTCCCAACCCACGACCACATCCAACCATGAGGTGAACCATGACCCAGGCACAACCGATCCTCGACACAGATTTCTATGGCAACCCCCGCTCCCCGGTCGCCCAGGACACCAGGCCCGAGATCCCGTCCATCGCCCAGCAGGAAGCTCTCTGGCGCAAGCTGCTCGAGAGCGCCGGCGTCTCGGCGCCGAACATCGAGTTCCGTGAGGGCAAGCGGGATGGTTTCCCACTCGCCGCCGTGCTCGTCTACTATGCCGGCTCGGCCACGAACACTCTCCGGCTCTACCAAGAGCTCTTCCGCCGTATGTACGGCGAACGGCACATGATCTTCGCGCCGCGTCTCGGACGCGCGAGCTACGGCGA
Organism: uncultured Gammaproteobacteria bacterium; assembly: GCA_964413385.1. Lineage (GTDB taxonomy): Bacteria > Patescibacteriota > Patescibacteriia > 2-12-FULL-60-25 > 2-12-FULL-60-25 > VGLT01. The sequence continues at coordinate 2,512 of CAYPSC010000104.1, forward strand.
CGGCCGCGCCGCCCCACCGGACAATTTCACCGGGTTCCGCGTCGAGGTCATCGACCTCCACGCCATCCGTGGCCTCAAGCCGTACACGGCGCCCAAGCGGAACTGGAAGCCCGGCGAGCTGGCCGAGGCCAGGCGTTCGGGCGCGGGCTTCGCGGTGCTCGCGGCGGTCCTGCAGTGCCCGACCATCGTCCAGCGCATGGGCGAGGAGGGTCACCCAGCACTCGTGATCACCGACATCGTGGTCGGTGATGGCTGCCACGCGAGCTGCCTGAACGTGCACCAGGAGTGGGACGCGCAGGGCCGCCTCTCCGGCGCACCGTTCTTCGGCACCTCCTGGCTGGACGAACCCGTGGGGAACGAGGCGATCCCCGAGACCATCCGCGCGTTCGAGCTGTAGGCGACATCATCGTCTTCGTGAGAAAGCCCATGAACAGACTATCGTCCATGGGCTTTTTTTAATTCATTCTTAGCCAATTTTTATGGATTTAATCTTGACAAAATATTATTTTTGCGGTATTGATGACCGCGTTTTTAACAAAACAAAAACGAAAAAAAGCGAATGCGATCAGATGCAAACAGAATATCCACGTAAGGGTTGGCTCGAGGTATCAAATCTTTACGCGGACGTTCTGTTTGCATGGAGCAAACGTCCGAGAAACGAGGTGAGCGTGATCAGAAGACTGATTGTGGAAACCGCAGGCATTGTTGCATTCGCGGTGATCGTCTTCTTCAGCCTGCACATAGTCAACGCGATGACAAACGATCCACAACCGCTGTCCCAAGTCATCACCTTTACCGGCGTAGCAACAGGCGTCATGGTCGTGATCGATATCGGCAAAGCGGCGCTTCGCAAGATGCTCCACAGGAAGCGCCCGCCTGCGTAAGGCGTCCAAACATCAAAACCACCTAGCTCATTTCGACAATCAAACATCCACTCATGCGGTAGAGTCGACACCCCTCAAGTACAAGGAGGCTTCCATGAAGCGTTTCCTGAACATGCTCTCGGTCCTGACCGCTCTCGCCAGCTGTGACGGCGGACAGATGACGACGCAACACCTCCGCCACAACAACGTCGGCATCCTGCAACGCGCTAATCACACAACCCTCGTCGTCTGCTGTGCCGGTCGTTGCCGCGTCAAGGTCGACGATACGGTCTACGACATACCGATGCACAGCCGTATGATCGTCCGTACCGGATCGGTCTTCACGCTCGTTGCCATGGACTAGGTCGACTTCGATTTGACACACCCTCGAGAGTAAAGGAGAACCCATGCATGCAAGCACACGGGCCGTCATCAACTCCGCCCTCTTCGCGAGTCTCGCCATCGTCGGCTGCAGTCGCGATCAGGCCCAGAGTACAACTGACCTACTCGGCAGCGACGGCGGCACCGTGCAGGACCTGTTCCAGACGCCACGGCCGGATCTGCTCCCGACCCAGGACCTGACGCC
>CAYPSC010000105.1:0-3906 GCA_964413385.1 uncultured Gammaproteobacteria bacterium
GAGGTATCATTAGGGTCACGGTACTCGGTGCATTCCCCATTTTCCGATTGACAAGTTCCACCCCATCCATCGTAACCGTTATCACCCACGCGTACTAATCCAAATTCTTTACCAGAATCCAAATATCCTGGATAACACGGCGTGTCCGTTCCCTTGACAAACCAACCGTCGTAATGACCTTCTCCGATGTTTGGAACTTGGTTTCGATCCAGTGATACGTTCTCCCTGTATTCGCACAAATGGTTTTGAGGATCGCGGAAATACTCAGTCGCGCTCGCTTTCCCTCCGCTCACCTTAAAGGCATCACAAAAGATTTCCGATGGTTTGCATAAGGCCGCACCATATTGCGCGATATCGTCTTTATAGTAGGCCGTCGTAAATGGCGTGTTCTTATCCAAATCTCCGCGGTCAGGAGTGAAATTCGGTTTTCCAAATGCACGACAGCTCGCGTTCTCTGGCTGGCAATGTTTGGACGGATCATCGATCACGTAGAGATAACGCGCCCCTGGACGGATGGTAGTCGCCGCACCAAAACCCGCCATAGGTGGCTTATCTTGTACGGTAAATATTTGCTCGCCGACCGTATTGGAATTACGCGTATCAACGTAAGCCGTACAGCCGATCGATTGCTCACGACACAAGCGCGTGAATTGACGAATCGCCAGTTTTTGTCCGCGACTATCGGTGTAGGCACGACAACCAAGCATCGCCTGTGGCTGCGGCACGCCCTGTGGAGACAGGTCGCATTCTTCCGGCGTTTTCCAGGTCTCTTGGCGCGCGAACACCATATCCTCGATTTTCGTGACCGCTACTTCATCCAAATAGCCAAAGAGCGTGACATTTTGTGCACTCACGAACACCCAGGATATCTTTGTGTAAGATGATTGAGACACACCTGCGAATGGACCAACAGAGAATCGCTGCCAATTTGGCGTTAACTTAACCGTGGCTATAACCTTCGCATTACTTCCATCCGGTTTCGACGCCTTGACAATTAATGTATTTACAGCGATCAATGGCGCCTTGGCCCAGAATGACACCTGATACAAACCCGTCTCTGTTGAAGTTACGATAGCGCCCGTTCCCATGCTTGTTTGGTTATTGAGACTCTTCAACACCAAAGAAGAATCACCCACCAACAAAGACTCACTAGATTTTTCTCCCGCATCAAACGGCGCGATAGAATCACGGAAGTTTTGAGTTAAAACCGAATCAATCTTACCCGCATTGACCCCAGCATAGGCACGGCAACTCACCGCCTGTGCGCCACAGGAACGGCTCTCTGGTTCATAGACATGGTAGACGCACTCACCGGTTGCTGAATTAAAGACGCCACCCGTTTTCTCACAATCGTTTACGTTCGTCTTATCCAATCGGTAAGACACACATTGATCTGTTGATAGAATCGTCTGCGAATAATAACGGTAAAAGACATTGCCATCCGCATCATAGAATTGCCGGCAATCTGGATCAGCGCCACTTGACCAGGTTGCTTGGCCACAACTTTCTGGTTCTTTAAACGCCTCCTGATCTGGTCCGCGTTTTTGCAGAACCTCTGGTCCACCTGGGGTTGCATCATAGACCTTCTTTTGCGCCGCTTTTACCAAACTCCAGGTCTTTAATTGAAAACCGGTCGTGTCAGACCCTTCCCAGGTAAAGTACGTTTGTGAGCTTGCATCCGGTTTTTGACAGGCACGAACATAACTAAAGCGTGCCGTCTGTTCACCGCCCTGAGCCGCGCTGTCTACATTGGTAAATTCTTGACAACCAACTTCATCTTTTGTGCACTGAGCAGCTGTCCTTGGAATAAAGTAGGCAACTCCAGAATCAGAGGGGTCATCAAACCGCGAATCTACATCATGGACCAAGTCAAACGCCGATGGGCCTTTGCGGTATTCAGCATATCCCACGCAAATAAAAGGATCGCCATTACGCCCTACATTGCAAAGGTCATTCCGACTCACAATCGCTGGAATCTTGGGACCGCCAAGATCCGCATCTGTGTATCCCTGACAACCGGCCTCTGATTGGCGACAAACCTTAGCGAAGTTATTGCAAATAGATGGATCAGCCACCTCTCCCTTACAAGCAAGTTCATCCGGCGCAATCTTCATGTGAACAACCGGCAATTCCGCATTAATGCCATCGCGGTATTCCGTCGCCATCTCACTCTCCTCAAGCTGTACCGCATCAATCAAAACATTCGAACCCTGAAGAACAATCTCAGCTGCTCGCGTACTCGAAGCCGTGGCAAAGGTGCATTCAAAGCGCCGCCAGTCCACCGCCAAATCAGAAGAGACTGACAATCTCACCCCATCTTGCTGCGCATGCTGAACACACCCCACGCTACGAGAATCCTTCGCCATTTCCGTGTTTGAAACCGGCGACTTCAAATCACGATCGCGAAATTGTTTCACATCCCCGATCAAATTTGCCGTTTTACCATCTTCACTTCGAGCATACACGGAAAAGGTATAAAGACGAGACGGGGGGAGGGCGATGCGCTGTTGATACGTCTTCACGGAATTGGTTGGAATTTCTGCCGCCGCTACCCCGTCCGCGACCGCCGTGCCCGTGCTGACCGTTGGAACGATCGGATCAATCCCCTTTGGCATAGCCGGCGAATACCAATCCGATAAGGAGAGAGCGCCACTTCCCGTCGCGTTTTCAAAGGAAGAATTAGTCAGGAGGTTAAGCGCCGGCTGACCAATGGCCGTTTGGTAAAGTTTTGTACATCCTTCATTACTTGCATCACATGTTTTTAACGTATTATCGAAATACACGCGCGGACCCGTCGATGTCGTTCCAACCCAACCATCTCCCGTTGAAGTACGTTGCGTCGCGTACCACAAACATCCAACGTTATCAGCATTACACTGCCCATAATCCAATGTGTTGCGTAGATAGGAGACCTCTTGCCCGCTTCGTGTTTGATAGTTGCGACAACTTGCTGCGCGCGCCGGGCATTCATCTGCGGTAAAGCGATAGACAGTCTTATCGGCCAGACAATACCCATACCCACCCACGCATTGTCCTTTATTATCGCGCTGGAGACAGCTTTGTACATCTTGACATTCCTCTTTTCGCTGATCCAACTGTTCAGAAAGAAGACTTTCCCCGTATCCAGAAAGGACGCATTGTTGTGGAACGGATGTAATGACCCAATTTGAATCAATGAGATGACACCATGGGTAGGCAGGAGAACGACCACCCGTCTTTGGATCGCACTTGGAGAACCCATCCACAACCTCGCGCAACGTGACACAACCCTTGCTCGAAACGCAACGCTGAATATTCTCATCTGAATTTGCCGCGAACTCAAACCCAACCGGCACAATACGATTGATGCGTAGTTTCTGAAGGTTCGCTGCACAATAAGCGTAGGTATAGCAATTTGGGTCCTGATTTTCTTTGACATGATTCACATCGTTCGGAATCAATTTCCAATCTGCATGCAAGGAATCATCCGCCAGAGCCTCACCAAGTGTGACACTTCCTTGGTTTCCCTCAGATTGAATCGCACGCACAAACGATTGGTCGATGGTACAATTCCACAACCCGCGCCCAGTTGTTGGGCAGGCTTGAAGTTCGGAGACGATATTAAAGTCAGAAACTTTCTGCAGATTCGGCGTCCGTAAATCAATATTAGCATTACGCGCATCCGTTTTTCCCGCCGTGACGATGCTATCCACCCCTTGGACAAGACTGGTGGAGACATCAGAAAAGTCGAAAGCATCTAGTCCTTTTTCGTAAATTCGCTTTAAAAATTTAGACGTCAACGTATTGAGAAAAACCGATGCGGTGTAGGTGGCGAGCTGGATCGGCCCCTGCTGGAAGGCATTGTTTAAAATAGCGCTGGTTGCTGCCAACTGTGTCTGGTTCGGCTGCTTGATCACACTCTCGCTC
>CAYPSC010000106.1:0-3838 GCA_964413385.1 uncultured Gammaproteobacteria bacterium
CAAACGGTCTTGGGCCTTGCGAGCCAAGATAGAGAGTCTGCCAATTCTTGCGCTTACAACAGCTGGGCGGGAGAGAGGGTCTTGCCGGTTCCTCTTAACATGAGGCGCTACAGGAGGTTGCCCCGCGAGATAGTCCGCCACCTTGGAGCAAGGGTGGTAGGGCGAGCTGTCTCGGTGGGATCGAGGTGAGGGATGAGGCCCGGGGAATTAAGATACCCGCCGAAGCCCACCCCAACCCACCCACCGCTGCTCCCGCGACGAAGCTGAGTCGCGGTTCCTGCCCCCGGTTGACGTAGTCTAGAAGACGTCGTCGACCGGGGGCCCTTTCTTTTTCAGAATATTTCGATAACTCCTCGTTTTTTGCTATCCTATCCGCATGCCCGAGGGCGTAGTTGCTTTGAAAAAACAAGACCGGTCGCCAGTATCGCGAGTGCTTTTTTATGCCTGGATTGCAACGGCGATGTTATTGAGCTGGACGGTTATTATTCCGACCGGCTTTTTTCGTATCAACGGTCAATGGCTCGGCGGTACGATTGAGCTCGGCGTACCCGAACTGATCGTCGCTGCGCTTTTAGCGATTTGGATTTTACGTCTTGGTTTCTCCTGGGTCATTAATCGCCGAGAGCCGCGTCTTTTGCTACCGCTGTTTGGTGTTTACTTTTTGATCGTTCTTGCGCACGCCTTGTCTGCATTTTCTCCCGCTCATCCATTTGTCCTTGGCGTTCTCAAATACACCATCCGCCCGGTGTTCTGGGTCTATCTCACCTCTGTCATCATTCCGGTAAATTTTATCCGGACGCGAAAGCACCTGATGATTGTTCTCGGTATCCTCATGGTTGTTGGCCTCTTTTTTGCTTTTGATGGTTTGCGTTCGCTGGCATACGGATCTGACGATCAGACGCTTCTGGCGCGTGCTCATCCTATGCTTATCTTTGGCCGCTATTGGATCGGCGATAATCATAATGTCTTGGCTGAGCTTCTTGCCTTTACCGCACCCGTGGCGCTTGCGTTCGCGACCTTGGTTCGTCGCGTTCAACTTCGCCGCTGGTTATTTGTTGCCGCTGGTTTCATGACATTCATCGCGCTTGTGACCTTTGCACGTTCTGCTTGGATTGCACTCGCCATCGAAGTTCTCTTCTTGTGCGCAACGGTTTGGCGTCCCTGGATCAAGCGGAACCGTGGATGGATCGTCCTTGTCATGGTTGGCTTGGCACCATTGGTGGCTTATTTTCTCTTTTTTGCTAGCCAGGCAGGTGTGCAAAGCTCCACGGACTCGCGTGTGATGCTCGCGGATATCGCTTACAATCTTTTTCGTGGGAGCCCTGTCTTTGGCGTCGGAGCTGGAACGTTCGTTGATCGGGTGGCGCAGGTCTGGCTCTTTAAATTTGAGTACGGACCGCCACTTGATTCGCACGGTATTCTGCAAAAACTATTAGCCGAAACCGGGATCCTAGGGATCGTGGTCTTTGGATATTATCTTGCGCGACTTGGCCGTTATTTCGTCTCTCGTTTCCATGGATGGAAAGAGAACCAACAGGGCGAGAAGAACGCCGCCTTATATCTGATCTCCGCGGTTTTGGGCGCCTTTGTTTATCAATTATTCAACACCACATACTGGACGCCAAAACTGTGGTTACCAGTCGGAATCACCATCGCCGCGCTGTATACTCTTCGTTCATCTGTCGTTCCCGCTGTAAACTCAAAAAAGAATCCTGATGTATGAATGAACCTTTAGTCGCTCAAGTTTTGTGGACGCTCGGGCGCGCTGGCGCAGAACGTATTGTGTTTGAATTGGCGCGTGCGTTGCCTGAACGAGGGTTACGCTCGATCGTCATCGCAGCCGGTGGCAGCGGTGCGATGAAAGAGGATTTTCAACAAGCGGGAATCGAATGCGTCATTGGTCCACGCGTCTCTTCTTGGCGGCGTTGGCAAACGATTGCATTTTTGAAAGATCAATTAAAAAAATATAAACCCGCTGTTTGGCATGCGCATCTTTCAGAAATTTGGGCTTGTACCGCTTGGCGTGGGATACAGAGAAGACCGCCATTCATGATTACGGCTCACAACGACGATAAAGATGATCCATGGGCGCGACATCAACTCCGCGGTTGGGCGTTTCGCCAAGCAGATCAGGTCGTTTGCATCTCTGATATCGTTCGCCATTACGTGAAACATGAATTTAAAGTCAAAGAACAACGCCTGAGGGTTATTCGAAACGGTATCGACCTCGAGCGTACGGAACAGCGACCTAAAGGGCCTTTCCATCGGGTAGCAAAATTGATTGCCGTTGGGCGCTTAGCCCCGCAAAAGGACCACACTACCTTGTTGAAAGCGCTGGCCATGGTCAAGGCGCCATGGGAATTGGAAATCGTGGGCGATGGACCTGATCGGGTGGAGCTGCAGCGCCTTGCGTTGACTTTGGGCATTGAAAAACATGTGACGTTTTCCGGTTCTGTGGATGATGTGCCACAACGCCTCGCTCAAGCGGATCTATTCTGTTTTCCTTCGCGTTGGGAGGGGCAAGGAATTGCCTTACTCGAAGCGATGGCAGCGGGTGTACCGGCTATAGCTAGTGATCTTCCTATTTTTCGTGAGATCTTTAATGAAGATAGCCTGGCCTTTGCCAAACCACAGGCGCCCTCAAGTTGGGCGAGAGTCATTCAATCAACCATCATTGATCCAGCAACCGCGTTTGATCGTGCCGAGCGTGCCCGTCATATAACGGAAAAAGAATTTGCTCTCAATACAATGGTAGACCGATATGCAGAATTGTATAGAAAGTTGGTATGAGAATTCTCCATATCAACAAATTCTTTGATCTTCACGGAGGAGCAGAGGTGTATCTCCATCAGCTAATGCGTGAACAGGCACGCGCTGGCCATGAGGTACATGTTTTTTCAACCCGTAGCCATAAAAATCTTCCTTCAGAAGATGCGAAATATTTTGTGGAACGATTCAATCTCGATCAACGGGAAGGGTTTTGGCGGGATATGAAAAAAGCGCGAAATTTCATTTGGAATCCAGAGGCGCGCCGAGGGCTCGAACGCATGTTGAGAGAGGTAAAACCAGACGTGATCCATTTGCATAATCTCTATCACCACCTTTCGACATCGGTTCTTGCGCCTATTCGCGCTTTTGGAATTCCTTGCGTGCAAACGTTGCATGATTATAAATTCGCCTCGGCAAATTACGCCATGTTTGCTCATGGTGAAGTATGTGAGCATGGAAAAAAGGGTAAGTATTGGGAGATTGTTCGCTATCGTTGTCTGCAAGGAAGTTTGGTTTCTAGTCTTCTTGCTGCTGCTGAGAAATGGATGACCGACTACCGTCAATCGTACGAGAAAACGGTGAAAGTGTTCCTTTGTCCTTCGCATTTTATCCAACGCAAAATGGAAGAATGGAAGAAGTCTGGGGAACGCCTGCGCTACGTGCCCAATCCCACGTATTTGCCAGAACGGCCCGCCGTGCGCGGTGGTGGATTTGCGCTGTATGCTGGCCGCTTGTCTGTTGAGAAGGGTCTTGAAAGTTTCATTCATGGCGCGGCGTCTGTACCAGAATTACCAATCAAGATTGCAGGCCGAGGGCCACGGGAAGAAACGTTGCGAGCTTTGGTAAAAAAGTTAAACATCCGTCACATAGAATTTTTAGGCTTCGTTCAGCCAGAAGAGTTATTAAAGATCCGTGAGCGTGCCGAAGCGATGATTTTGCCAACGATCAGTTATGAAAATGCCTCCGGGTCTCTCCTTGAAGCCATGGCTTCTGGTTTGCCCTGTCTCGCGACCGATATCGGTGGTAATCCGGAACTGGTTCAGGATGGCGTGAATGGATTTTTAGTGCC
>CAYPSC010000107.1:0-3771 GCA_964413385.1 uncultured Gammaproteobacteria bacterium
CTGTGAAGGTTCTCAGGTATGCTTTGGTGGCGAAAAAGTTCTCAAGAAAACGCCGCAGAACGGTTTCGCCCCTGGCAATGACCACCCGTACACCTTCTTCAAGGTAGGCATCAACGAAGGCGGTGGGATCGTTGATGATGCGAATCCGATCTTGATTCATTTTGGTGAGCGAAGCGAAATCCGCGACCAGTTGGTTGAGATTCACGGTGTTCGTCACATGAATGCAGAGCGGAATATTTGCCCCTTGTTGGACCTGGAATTGTGAAGCAACAACATCTGCCAAAGGGGGTGGAGCTTGAGGCATCGTTTTGGCGGCCGGTTTCATGCGTTGATCTCCTACTTGTCGAAGGCTAAGGCGCGGTACCAGAGCCGTCCAGCTTTGGTCCGATCGCAAGATAGCGTCCTTTTTATTTTCTTGTCAATCGTGCAAGAAAAAATTCAAAGGGAAAATCGACGTTGACTTTCTAAGTTTTAGAGGGCACTCTCAAGAGTGAGATCGGTGTGAGGATTCGGGCTAAAATTCGGTTCTTGAGATCCGGACTGGTCTCCGCTGCGGCGGGACGGCGACGATCTCGGCGACGTATCACCTTCGAATGAACGATCAGCCGGTTTTTACTGGTCTGATACGTCATGCGAACGGCGTGGTCCAATTGGACGGAGCCGAATACCTCCACCGATCTCCAGATAAGAACTCCAGAAAAATCAAAAACCGCTCAAGCGGTTTTTGCGTAGCTCTTATGATAGTTCGATTTGGTTGTGAGAGGTAATCATCTCGGGTGAATGGTTAAATTCAAGGACAGCTCGTGCATGTCGCGTGACCGTCTCTGTTGGACCTGTACAGCGTAACCTCAGCGTTCCATGACCCCGCGCTCCGTGGAGACGAACAGCCTCGGCGGCCACGGCTTCAGCTGGGTCAATAAACAAAAACTTGCGTCCAAGGCTCTGAGCGACAGAGTAGAAGAGCGGGAGGGCGAGTGGATAGTGTGTGCAGCCAAGGAGAATGGTTGGGTGTGTGGGAGGAACTTGCTCCAGGGTATGACGGATAACAGGAACAGTCTTGAGAGCTGGAGCCTGATCTTCTATAAGTTTTGCTAAATCGGGAATGGCGATACTGGCGAGGTCGATGCCATATCTTTGTGCGAGAGAGGGATACATCCCGGAGCGAACCGTGACCGGTGTAGCGACCAGTGTCGCTTGGATGATGTTGCGCCGTGACAATTCCGCGATCGCCGGCCCCACCATCTCGACGATATCGGATTGGCGAATGCCTAACAGTTCGATCATGGGACGAATAACAGAAGCGGATACGCTATTGCAAGCACTAACAATGGTTGTGGCTCCGGCGGCTCGAAGTTCACCAATGATCGAGAGGGTGAGCCTCCGGACATCCTCGTCTGAACGCGAGCCATAGGGCATATGTGCTGTGTCTGCGAGATAAAGGATATCCGCCCGCGGCGCGATGGCGCGCAAGGCACGAACCACGGTTAACCCACCTGAGCCGGAATCAAATACGCCAATCATAAGATGTTGGTCAGCACCCGCGCTGCATTACGCCAAGCGATACGCTCGAGATCCTGATCGCGATAGCCACGACGTGAAAGTTCATCCCATAGATGAGGTAGCTGGTCGATAGACGCGAGACCTTGCACGAGTCCTGTGACGATCCCGCCAAAATCTGTGCCAAGCGCCACGTGATCTATGCCCATGATCTGAACGAGATGGTCGATGTGATCCGCGACATGAGAAACGGTGCCATGGTTTCCGCGCCCGACCACATAGGTGTTTGCAAAAAAGACGCCGACCACGCCATCTCGTTCGGCAACAATGCGCAACTGATCATCATCATAATTTCGTGGGGAAGAGCAACAACGGCACGTATTGCCGTGACTAATATAGAGGGGACCCTTGATGATGCGCACAGCATCCCAAAATGTTGGCTGGTTCATGTGTGCGAGATCGACGATCATACGTCGCTCTTGCAGCCATGTGATCATCTGGCGCCCTAAAGACGACAAACCTGTCGAGGTATCGAGCGTACCTCCACCGAGCGGATTAGTCAGGTTCCACACAGGCCCAAGACTCCTCCATCCAAGGTTGTACCACGATTGCAGCTGTTTCCAGCTCGTGTCTGAGATGACGTTTAAACCTTCAATATGCATCAGAATACCGTGCGCTCCAGGTGTATTTAAAATTTGTTGCACATCACTTGCTTTTTTAATAATGGAATAGGTGGGATCAATTTCTGTTTGTCGAAAGTAATCTCGAAAATCCGTTTCGATAAGATCGTTGGTAATAGGGTGAAAATAATCATCTTGAGGCGGCAATGGAAATGCTGTGGCCACAACCAGTTTGACATCTGCAGCCTTGAGCATATCAAAATCTGTCTGTTTCTCAGTAAAAACAGATCCGAACGATCGTAGGTGTGCCAGAAGATCCTGGTGTAAATCAATAATAGGGAATCGCTTCATAGAGAAGATGATTGATCCGCCCCAGCGCTCGCCAGGGCGGATCAGTAAGACATTAACCCAGCAGCCGGCGGGTGAGCCGCACGAGATCAGTCACCTCACGCATGGGCGACGTGATGCCCCATGGGTGGATGTACAGTTCTTCCCCGGCAAGAAGATCGTACTGCGTCAGACAGTTCGCGTCTTCGATGCGGTAGAAGATTTCCGGACAACCGTGGACCGCCTGCTTAAGGTCATCCGTAAGACGATCGCGTTCAAACTCAATCGTCCGGAGGCATACAGCGCGTTCAGCTTCCGGGAGGTCCGCGAGGCGCTTACCGATACCGCTACGCTGTGCACGGAGCCGCGAGTAGGCTTCGATGAGCGCGTCGAGATTTGTGGCACGGGGTTTGGTGGTAACCAACCGCATATCAGCGACTGGCACCATCACCATGGTTAGCGTCTCGGGCAGCCCTAGACCCAGGCGTTGTCGCACTTGGTCGTAACAGGTGGAGATCTCGCGCACAAATTGAGGATAGTAACGGAACAAGTCAGGACCAGAGAGCGAGTAGACGGTCTCGTGTCCCGTTGTGAGCGCTCCAATGACGCCGTCGGCCAGGATGTTCCAGGAATTGGGAACCACCCAGCCAGATCCGTCGGTGCTCATGCCGTGGATTCCTCGGGCAAGGATTGACTCCCAATGAACGGGGTGGCGCTCGTAGACACGTCCATCTTCTGCCACGGTACGGCACCAAGCATGCGGCATGGTCTTGGTCATGGCTTCCAGGAAGGGAAGCATGATGTGGGACAATCGACGCGTTCGTTGGCTGGTGGTCTCGAGGCGAACGGTCGGGATAGCCTCCCTCAAGGCGCGTATGTGTGCTTCTGCCAGACGCTCTCCCGGGACAAAGCGACCGATGACGCGCGTCGAGGGCGCCGAAATGCGCGCGTGCGAAACCATGCAGTTTGCATCAGCGACGGTCTCGGCTAGACCGTGAACAATGACGCGATGGGGATGGAAGTTCTTATCCTTGGCTCCGACCGTCTGGTCTACGCACAACAGCGGTATGCCGAGCAGGGCAACGGCCAGGTTGTTGGGATAGATGTTGCCCACGTGGGGCGTTTTCTCTACATGGTATCCCTCGCGCAGACGCATGAGGAGGTCGTGGAGCGACAGGTTGTTTGAGGGAACGATGCAAAAAGGCATGCGAGTCCTCCTGTCTGTATGGGCTGTTGGTTGTACGTTTTTGGTAGGCTAAAAACGCACCAGCCCCCGAATGGAGTTTCGGGGGCTGGTTGAAATCCTCTTCACAACACACGTCTACAC
>CAYPSC010000108.1:0-3735 GCA_964413385.1 uncultured Gammaproteobacteria bacterium
CGTGATGTATGACGGCTCATCGCTGTCCTACGAGGATAACGTGACCAATACCAAGAGAGTGGTGAGCTGGGCCCATGCAAAAGAGGTCACCGTTGAAGCTGAATTGGGTGTGATTAAAGGAATTGAAGACTTGGTAAACGTAGAAGATCGTGATGCGGCACTCACCAATCCCCAGAAGGCAGAACAATTCGTGAATGACACAGGCTGTGACACTTTCGCAGTCGCCATTGGCACAGCGCATGGCGCTTACAAATTTAAAGGCAAAACACATTTGGATATTGAGAGGTTGAAAAAAATTGCAGAGTTGATCGATCTTCCCCTTGTGCTCCATGGAGCATCAGGCGTTCTGGAAGATGTGGTAAGAATGGCGGAAAAATTCGGAGCAGAATTAGGCCAAGCGAGAGGCGTTTTAGACCAAGATATCAAAGAAGCGATCAAGTTTGGGATTGCGAAAATTAACATTGATACAGATTTACGCTTGGCGTTTACCGCTGGCATTCGTGAAGCGGTCGCGGATTTGTCACAGGTGATCGATCCACGAAAATTACTTGAACCATCTATCCATCTGATGACTGAGGTAGCAAAAAGAAAGATGAAAATTTTTGGGAGCGCGGGCAAGGCGTAGGGATTGACAGAGACCCGAAAAAGAGGTATATAAAATGGCCAACCTGAACCAGGAGGAAAATTTTGAGCAGCTCAAGAAGAAGACCTTATCTCTGGGGTCTGGAACGCGCGTGGAGCAACCATGTCCGTCGACCAGCTCCACTCGCTCCGGTCGGTTTCATCTTGCGAGACATGGCCAGCATTGCGTGGATGCTCGGCGGGATCATGATCGGAATGGCCGGGCGAGCGCTCTGGCGACGATGACGTGTTCGCATCACCTGACGGTCCGTGTGTACCTGGCGCGGACCGTTTTTTTATTTTCTCACGTTCGAGAATTGGACGGCGTAGCCGCAATTTCATCGGAAAAGAAAGAAGCTGGCCCGTGAGGACGGGTCAGCTTCTTGAAGACACTTGTATGATGGGAGGTTGGGTCAGCCTTGAGTCAGACGCGGAGGAGAAGGTAGGAGTTCGAAGACTTGGGTAAGTGCTCCATCAAGCCGATCAAGATCCGCCTCAAGATCCGCAGAGCTTGCATCCATGATCATACCCGTGAGCGCTGGCGGGAGATGATTCTCGATGCGTTCACGCAATTCGCCGATTCCTCTGCGTAGATCTTCGACCGATTGCACAATAAGCGTCTCTGCTCGCCCGATCTCCTCCCTCGCAGCAGCCTCTTGAGCCTGGAGCCGGCGAAGCAGAGAAAGATCATCCAATGGCTCCCTCAGCCCGTGTACGCGCGCATCGCACTCATCAAAGTAAGCGGTCAGTTGCGCCAGATGCTGTTCGACTTGCTCTCGACTCACACGAATCCTGTTTGCAAGAGCGTCGGCGCGTTCCACCGCACTCTTCATAACCGCACGCTGCTCGCCATCCCGCTGGCGGAAACGCGCACGCAGCTGCTCGGCCAGAGTCCGTACCTGACTAAACCGTTTCTCCAAATGTCCGCGCAACACCGGCATGGGTGCGTCTTCTGCCAGAAACCTTTGGCGCGTCTGCGCCAGCTGATCTGTGAGCCAGACCACGACCACCTCCCCGGGATTCTGGGGAGCCTGCTGTTGACGCTCTCGGAGAGCGGATCCGTGATCTTCCCAGGCATATTTCTGAAGGCGATAGATAAAACAGAGGAAAAAGAACACGGGGATAACGGCTAGTCCAACGAGTTTCCAGCTGATACAAATGCTAGATACCAAGGTTCCTATCAGAGAGAGAAGCGATGCGACGATTCCAGCACCTGCCACTGCGCCGCGATCCGTCTCGCTCGGCGCGTGCGCATCATCCCTCTTACACTCTACGGCCATGCAGGGATTCTCTTGGAGCCACCGCCCGATCTGCCACCATTTGGGTGGCGGCCAAGAAGCAGCGACCTTGGATTCACCCCCGGATCCAGCCAATTGAACCAGCTGTTCAAAGTCCAGTTGCCGGCGATCGAGTAGAGCGACCCCTTCCTTCTTTTTTCTTTTTGGCACAGCATACTCCTTTCTTGGAACTCGTGCGCACTGGATGGACGAAGGAAAAGAGCGAAGGAAAGAATCTTGGCATTAAAAATGCTTATCGTCAATTCCGCCATCGCCTTCACAGATCGAAAAAAGCCAAAAATTTGAATAAAAATAAGGCAAATATTGATGCAAAGAATACGATAAAACTCACCTGTTTCAAGGTGAGTTTCATGTGGTGCCCGGGGAGGGAATCGAACCCTCACACCCTTTCGAGTTACGGATTTTAAGTCCGCCGCGTATACCAGTTCCGCCACCCGGGCTTGCTCGCTTCCGTCGCCCTACACTTCGTACTCACCTCACGGTGTTCACTCGTGTCTCGGCGACTCGCTGCGCTTGCTCGTCACAGACGAGCACGAAGCATCGCTACACTGCGCTTCTGCCTGCGCCTCGCTCACTTCGTTCACCACCTGTGAAGGCAACTGCAAATCAAATACGGACGACCAGACTTGTATCACACATTCGCGACCTTGTCACTCTTGTGTCGAAACCACTCTACCACCGGCGGTAAAATCGATAAAAAGACAATAACAAGAATGACGGCCGTAAAATTCTTTTTGATAAAAGGAATATTCCCAAAGAAATAACCACCGAATGTGAAAAGACTAACCCAAACCAAACCACCAATCACGTTGTATGCCATGAATCGTTTATATTGCAATGTGCCAATGCCAGCGACGAAGGGAACAAAAGTGCGAATCACAGGAACAAACCGCCCCAGAATGACCGCTTGTGCTCCATAGTGCTCAAAAAATTTCTGCGTACGAAGCAAATGATCTTTTTTTAACCAGCGATGATCGTGGTGAAAAATTTCTGGACCAACACGCCGACCAATCCAATAGTTCACCGTATCGCCCGTGAAAGCTGCTAGGAGAAGGACAATCAAAAGCCACCAGATATTTAATGATCCAATCGCAGCAAAAGCACCAGCCGCAAACAGTAAGGAATCACCCGGTAAAAAAGGTGTAACAACCAACCCCGTTTCACAAAAGATAACAAGGAATAGGATTCCATAGGTCCACGTTCCATATTGCGCAATAACCGCCCCAAAGGTCTTATCCAGATGAAGAAAAAAATCCAATATGATCCGTAAAGTGGACATAGATACACCATTCTAGTCCGAAGCTATGACCCTGGCAATCGACACTCTTGGACTATTTCCTTCACATTGGCTACCATCCCATTATCTATGGCAGTAGAGCCAGAACCACGCTTAGTCGAACCGGGAGTCCAAGAGGCGGAACGTAATTTTGACGTGGCGTTGCGTCCAAAATTTCTGCATGAATTTGTTGGACAAACAAAAGTCAAAGAGAATCTGAACATTTTTTTACAAGCTGCCAAGGCGAGAAATGAACCATGCGAGCACCTGCTCCTTTATGGGCCACCCGGCTTGGGCAAGACATCCCTTGCCCATATCATCGCGCATGAGATGCAAGCGCATATTAAAGTCACCAGCGGCCCGGCGCTTGAGCGCGTAGGCGATCTGGCGGCGATTCTCACAAACCTCGAAGAAGGCGATATTTTGTTTATTGATGAAATTCACCGGATCAACCATACCATTGAGGAAGTTCTGTATCCGGCCATGGAAGATTTTGCCCTCGATATCGTCATCGGCAAAGGACCAACCGCACGTACACTC
>CAYPSC010000109.1:0-1265 GCA_964413385.1 uncultured Gammaproteobacteria bacterium
CTCTACACCCTGCATGATAGCGGCCACACGTTCCAATCCCATGCCAGTATCAACATTTTTTTGAACAAGCGTCTTAAAAGAACCCTCTGCCTGTTTATCATACTGCATGAACACGTCATTCCAAATTTCGACAAACCGCCCACAATCACAATTAGGATGACAAACCGGACCGAATGCTGGATCATGCGCTCGCTCAGTATCGTAAAACATCTCCGTGTCAGGACCGCAGGGACCGGTCTGTCCGGCAGGTCCCCACCAATTCTTTTTTTTAGGGTATGCGTAAATACGTGGACCGTGAGCCTCAGTTGCGGGCTCGTCCTGTCCCGCAACACCAACGTCAGCTTCAATTCCCTTTCTTGTAAGAAAGAGCGACTGCCAAATAGCAATGGAATCCTCATCGCGCGGCGCATCCGCATCACCTTCAAACACGGTCACGAATAAACGTTTGGGGTCGATATTCAACCAGCGCTCGTCCGTTAAAAACTCAAAGGACCATTCGATCGTTTCTTGTTTAAAATAATCACCCAGCGACCAGTTACCAAGCATTTCGAAAAAAGTCAGGTGGCGATTATCGCCCACTTCTTCGATATCATCCGTACGCAAACACTTTTGGCAACTCGCAAGGCGCCTTCCTTCTGGATGCGGCTCACCAAGCAGATAGGGAACCAGTGGGTGCATTCCAGCGGTTGTGAACAAGACGGTCGGGTCATTTTCGGGAATCAAAGAAGCCGAAGGAATCACTCGGTGACCCTTTTCATGGAAAAAATCTAGAAATAATTTGCGGATGCTAGCGACCGTCTGCATACAGCGATTTCACAATAACCGTTTCCATTGGGCGAGACAAGGGCATTAACGATCCGTCACCCGGACGAGCTCTTCCCGTGCCGGTTCCTGAACAGATGGGGCAAGCTTGGTGAAACTTCCATACAACATTTCTGCTTGATTCACAAACACCTTAAGAAGACTCGTATCCAGCTCGTGCAATTGTTCTTCTGGCATAGAAAGGAGAAGATAGGCCTTAACGGGCTGGTGACGATCAGACGGGACCACAAGGATCTTGTAGCCTTGTTCTGATTGGACAAATCCATGCGAGGCGCCACGCTCATACAACTCACGCAATTCGCGGTTGGAAACATGAAAACGCTTCTCTTCTGCCTGATGCATGAATTCTCGATCCGTACGCAACTTTGACAATTCAATGAAACGAATCACCGCCGCGTTTGCACCGACTGCCGAACAAGCATTCGCCGCCAAAGCCGAGAATA
>CAYPSC010000109.1:1275-3726 GCA_964413385.1 uncultured Gammaproteobacteria bacterium
AGCTCTTTGGGAAAGCGTCCTTGATCCACCACGAGTGATGTTTCATTGTTTAGTTTTTTTAATAATTCAATTTTACGGTTGAGTGAACCAATATAGGCATAAGAATCGATGAGTTCAGTTTTGGTCCGATCGTAATCGGTTTGCTCACGCTCACGCTCACGCTCACGCCGTTCCATTAAACGTTCGTAAAGGGTAAATGTGAGCAGGCCAGCAATACCAAAGAGAAAGATGGCCAGCTCTTCCAATTGCGTTTCTGCGAAACCAAAAATTCCCTTTCGAATAATGGACGGCGACAAAACCGCTAACACAAAAAAAATCAAATAGACTAAGGAAATCCATTCTATCCTCGGCAATTTTTGACTCATGCCGCTAGCCTACCCGTGGTACATGAAACACGCAACCCGAAAATAAAATATCATCTAAGAGCAATCAAAACCTTTCGGGCTCAAGAATAAATCCTCCACCCAAACATTCTGCTCCCGCATAAAAAACAGCTGATTGACCAGGTGCCAAAGCCCAGACGGGTCGATGAAATTCAAGCTTATAGCTGTTAGCTGTTAGCTTACAAAGGCGTGCCGCTTCTGGTTTTTGGCGATAGCGGATCGCTACTTTGATGGCAGAACTGTCTTTTGGAGCCTGACCATTTGTCCAGTTGATACCTTCAATCACGGCTGTTTCTATATACAACAATGGATGATCACGCCGTGGGACGACGATAATTTGGTTTTTCTCGCGATCTTTTGCAGCCACATACCAGGCCTGCCCGCCAGCCAGGCGAGCCCTGTCGGCCGACAGGTGGGGCTCACGATTCTTGCTCACGCCAATCCCCTGGCGTTGGCCGATTGTATAGGCATCCAGGCCATCATGGCGCCCAACGATCTCACCTGTCTCTGTCACGATATCACCCGGTTTCTCATTAATCCGCTTGCGCAGAAATTTGTGAAAATCGAGCTTGCCAACAAAACAGATACCCTGACTGTCGGGTTTCTTGGCCGTTGCCAAACCCCGCTTTTCCGCCGCCCGACGAACCTCTGTCTTCTTCAAATGGCCAATGGGAAACAAAACCCTCTGGAGCACGTCTTGAGACAACCGATAGAGAAAATACGTTTGATCTTTATTTGAATCCTTCGCTTTTAAAAGATGGACAATGCCCTGTTGATCACGCTTCACTTGCGCGTAATGACCTGTAGCAACCGCATCAAACCCACGCTTGAGTGCTTCTTCAAAAAACAATCCAAACTTAATTTCTTCATTGCAGAGAACGTCTGGATTTGGCGTTATCCCTGACTCATATTCACGAAACATGCGATCCAGGACGCGTGCACGATATTCCTTTTCAAAATCAAATGTCAGCAAAGGAATATCTAATTGAGCAGCGACGCGCAACGCATCACGCCGTTCCCCGCGCCACTGGCACTCCCCTGTCCAAAAATCTTTTGTATCTGACCAATTTTTGATAAATCCGCCAACCACTTCATGGCCCTGTTCTTTGAGCAAGGCCGCAGACAAACTCGAATCTACCCCGCCAGACATGCCAACGAGGACCTTCATCGGTCGCCGTGTCGATCGCGATCTAGGTGAAATGGCGAGCCAACCTTTTAACATGAGGCAAAACTATACCAAAATTTCGCATCAAAGCAAGCCTGGAGCGCAGAGATTTACTAACACATGGGCTCTTAACAAAAAGACAGATCCATGCTATATTCTCTTTCACCCTCGGACATTCAACCATCTGCTAGAGCGGACATCGTACCCCACCCCGGGAGAAAAGGAGACAGGTCATGAAATCCAGAACGCGTTCATATTTCACTTCACCGTTCCTCGTGCTCACCATCGCCATCACCGGCTGCAGTCGGGACCCCGTCCAGAATACGCCGGATATGGCGCCATCGATCTTTCCGGATCCGGCAAGCTGCAAGGTCAGTGAGTTCGTACCCGATGGAATCAGGAATGTCGCCAGGGTCATCCCCAGCAAAGGCGGGTTCGTGCTCACGAAATTCATGCACGTCTCCAATGGCGCGGAAGTCATCGGAGAAGAGCTATTGTTCTTCGACTGGGATCACCAGTTCTTGGGTGCGTTCAAGGTCATGTACCCGCTCCGTATCTACAACGTCGTAGCGACAGGCAGTGGCAACTACCTCGTCCAACGCCACGAGCTCACCCCAGGCGAGTTCCGAAATCCCGTCACTCTCAAGACCGATCGGAGCGGAACTATTCTTGCAGAGTATCCTGATCCGGGACAAAACGGCGGGCAACCTGGAGCGAACATGGGGAGCATGATCCTGCAGAACGGGATTGATGCCTGGAGCGAGCGCCTCGATACCAATGGCTTCCCCACGTCCGACATCGTCTTCTACACCCTCACCGAGACGGGGTTCAACCCGGCAGGTTCCATGACCATTCCACCGGCGGTCGGAATAGCAACCACATCTGGAACCTATGGCGTTGTAG
>CAYPSC010000110.1:0-3700 GCA_964413385.1 uncultured Gammaproteobacteria bacterium
CGAACCTCTGACCTTCACAATGTCAATGTGACGCTCTAACCAACTGAGCTAGCCGTCCTTGCTCGCACGTTGTGGCCTTGGCACTCTCGCGAGACCTTTGGCTTCGCTCGGTGCTCTGGCCGTGTGTTGCTCTTTCCTCGCTACACTCGGAACTAATCGGATAATGATTGATCAAAATAGCGGGGGAATCGTATCTAATTACGCCTTGTTCGTCAATGTGCGCTTTCCTTGCTTTCTGCTAATGATATAATCATTTCCGACTTACGAATGTATTGTTGACAGCTCCACGGCTGTGCTATACTCGTCTTAACCCTTATTCACCTTTCGTTCATTTTGTTATGCCGGAGGATAAATCAAAAAAGAAAACAGGAGTGCGGCGCCGCTTGCCCGGTGGGTCGGTGCCACAACCCGTAGATCCGCCATGTGGTCATAGCCATTGTAGTTCGCGTTGCCACGTTCGGTACGTTGGCGCAGTCTCATTTCCACGTGATCACCATGTGCTTCATGCGGCGCGCGGTGTGGCTAATATTTGGACTGCGGTCGTGATCACCGGACTCGCAATTGTATTGACGGGCGCGATTGCCTTTACCTCTGTTCAGGCGAAAGTGGAGAGCAACTCGCTATCTCGTGGTGAATACATGGCTATGATGCAGCGGGTAGCGCAAATGGAAACGGCGTTACAGAAAATGCAGGAAATCTGTACAGCACGCGCACCATCAGCAGACGCGGTGACATCAAATACATCAAATACCTCAAGCGGATCATTAAAACCGGCTCCTGAAGCAAAGAGGAAGTAAATTTTTATAAGTTTTTACACCGTCGATGAGAAGAACAAGGCTCACCCATTTGGGTGGGTTTTTGTTCTGTAATAAGTCATTGTAGGCAATGATAGATCGATGATTGTCGGAAATGTCATTGCTTTGAAAAAGAAGATCCGCCCGGAGAGCGGGCGGATCGGAAGAGGCTGAGTTACCGCGTGACGACGACGGTCACGGTGTACGGCTTATTGTTCCCGATCTGATCGGGGCCGTAGCACGTGCTACCGTTGGGTTGGCAGACATCATCAGCGTGGAAGAACTCCTGATTTTGTGTGTCCTCGTCACCGACGGTCACGAAGTAGACCTGGTCTATGAACTCACCGACCGCGTCCTCACTGCCTGCCAGATCACCAACGAGCTGGAGCGGACGCTGGGTATCGGTGAAGGCATCGGCGAGCGTGAACGTGCCAGTGGCGACGGAGCTGGCTGGAACCGTCGGATTGTATGGACCCATGAAGGTCGTGCCCGTCACGGAGTCGACGATTCTTAGGTTCCGGAAGTAGAGCGTGCCATTGGAGCCGACGACGTAGACGTTCCGATTCTGGGATACGATCTTCGCGTGTAGATGCTTGATGCTGAGCGGCATGGAATGGTCGAGCTGGAATTGGCTCAAGACCACGCTCCGCGCTCCAACTTTGGCGCTCCGTGCATTCACGGTGTCTTCATAGACGGTGAGTGACGGGGTCAGGGCGTTCGTAATCGTGATAGTGGCCCCCAGGATGGGGAATGCCCCAGTCACGATCACGTTGCCCGCTGCCAGGACATCGCTTGCACGCAGAAGATCAAAGGCATGCGTTCCCCCTCCTTGCTTTGCGCGCACATTCGCGTACAGAGCGAGGCGAAGGGTGTTGGCTGCTGGGATACGGATCGGCTGGGGGAAGGAGAGGGTCAAGATCTGTGTACTCTGATCGTATGTTCCCTCGACTTCGATGGGGCCGAAGTCGGCCGTATTAGCCTTGATCCACACCCTACCAAAATCGGCCCACCATCCGAACCCACGGTGATGGAACTGGATGCTGGGAAGCGGGACATCGCGCACGTTGGAGGCGCTGATGTTGATCGTGCTCATCGGGATATCGCTCGAATCCCGATACACCGTGCCGCCTGAGGGGAACTGCTCGCCCTTCTCGACGTCGAGTTCGCCCTGGGCATCTGACGGGACCGGGGCGCAGACATCCTCGTGCCCCGTCTGCCCTCCGCACCGCTGTCCGACGGGGCAGTCGCTGTCGCGATGACAGCGCATGAGCATGTCGGGGTTGGATGGTGGCGAGGTATCGCGGTCGCAACCGGTGATGGTGAATACGAATATGAGTACTGCAAGTGCTCGGGTCATCTGGGCCTCCTTGGCTCCATGGGTTTTGAGCGCACCAACAAAAATCGTTTTTGTGAACGTTTCTCCCGATGGTTCTCTAAAGACCTACCTTCTGTTATGAAAACGATCGTGGATAAAAATCATGACACGCTGATGGTAAACCTATGGGTAAATTCGCAATTCTTACTGATTTTCCGGAGGATGACATTTTGGGGATGGCATGCCTTGATAAATTGTGTATAGCCCTATTTTCAAAAATAACTTTACCCGCTTTGCGGGATAACAAACAAGACCGTACGTATCGCTTCCCGAAGGAAACGAATGCGTACGGTCAAGTCCTTATACAGAATCGGATAAGGAATAAGAAAAAGAACTCAGCAGAGGCAAGGAGCTAAAGGGTGAGAACTATCACCCCGAGAGGGACGCCGACACTGAGCCGAAGTGGCCGTGGTAGGTGTTGACCCAGTTGTGGCCGAGTTTCAGCGTGCCTTCGTGGAAGCACCAGCATAGGTTGAGAAGCCACCCATCTTTGTCCTCGAGGCTGTACTCGTCTCCCGGGCAGTCTATCCAGAGATCCTTGCAGCTTGTGAGGCGCTCGGGGTGGGTCAGGAGCATGATGCCGATCTCGTAGGCACCGAGGCCGAACTCGTTCGCGCGGAAGATGGCACGGGCGCGACGGACGGAGCGGCCACGGTGGTAGAGGCCGAACTGCGCCGCGACGACGAGGATGTCGAAGCCCTCTTGCTGCTCGCGCAGCATCGAGAGCTTCTGCTTCTTGCGGGGCGTCTCGCGGAGGTACTCCGGTCCGAGTTGCCTCTTGTGGTAGTTTTTGAGAGAGCGTCTCGACCCGATGCAGTCCATGACCTTCTGCACGGCCTCGCCGTAAGTCGGGGCGATGAGCTGCCACGGCGGGATGGCGAAGTAATCTTCCGTGGTCGCGGGCAGCGGCTGCGCCGCGAGCTCCTCGTTCACGTTGCCGAGGTTCGGGAAGAATTGCCGCAGGATGGCGACCTGCTCGGCGATCGGCTTTACCGTGTAGCCTTCGGGGTAGACGTACTTGGAATCATTGGTCTCCTCGTGCGCGAACTCCTGCGGTATGGCAAACATCCGGATCGCGTCGAGGATGTACGGCGCGATCCTGGCGTGGAACTTGTCGCTGTTGCCGAGCAGCTGCTGGATCGCCTCCGCGTCGAGATCCGCCTGCACGAGGGCGGCATTGGCCGCCTCCTCGAT
The DNA here is from genome assembly GCA_964413385.1 of uncultured Gammaproteobacteria bacterium. Lineage (GTDB taxonomy): Bacteria > Patescibacteriota > Patescibacteriia > 2-12-FULL-60-25 > 2-12-FULL-60-25 > VGLT01. The sequence goes on from CAYPSC010000110.1 coordinate 3,364, forward strand.
GAGGTGCTTGTACTGATCCTTCTGGCCTTCGGTGATGGTATAGACGTGATCGGTTCGCTTCATCTGAGCCTCCTTTTCCACATCGGCGGATCATTCCGCCCACGGTCTTCGTTGCTGAAAACGGCGTTATCGAAGCCAAACCATTGGCTGAAATAATGCCGTTTTCAACATGTTCTTTTCAAGGTTCAAGAAAATGAAGGATAACAAAAAAAAGCCGTTTTGTCAACGGTCTATCGCCTGGGCTCCTGTCAACGAGTTGGAACAACGAAAAGAGAATTTTGAAGGAAGGTTAGCGGAGATTCAAAGATTTCAGGGTTGTTGATCCTAGCCTCGACTT
>CAYPSC010000111.1:0-3632 GCA_964413385.1 uncultured Gammaproteobacteria bacterium
TCTAGTGCCAGCCTTTGGTCCAATGGGTGCAGCTATTTCTGGGGTGGTGAGCTTTTGGATTCTCTTCTTGATTGGCTTTTGGTACGCACGCCATGATTTTGCGCGCTTAGGACCAACGATTTTTCTTTTTATCAGAGGCATCGCTCTAGCGTTGGTATTGTGGATGACCGTTGTTTTCTTCCTCTCGCGCTTGCCATTGATTCTCAGCATTGTGGTCGCTGGAGCGATATCTATTGTTTTATTGTTTGCTTTTCGGCTAGTTTTGATCCAAGATCTCCAAATGTTGAGGCGTTGGATATGGCGTCAAACTCCAGCAACGCTCAATTCAGAACCGCATGAAGAAGGCTAAATTTGTCCTTATCACCTTGGATTATCCTCCTCAAAAGGGAGGAATGGCGCGTTACCTAGGAAATCTCGTCGCTGCTTCCAGCGGAGAATTGGATGTATTTATTGAAGCACCGGCGACCAAGAACTGGCGACCTGCTATTTGGTTTATCCGGTCCCTGAAAACGAGAGGCTACGCCACGGTGCTCATTAGCCATCTCTTACCGCTCGGCACCGCTGCCTGGATTGCCCGTTTTTTTGGCGGACCGCGTTATGCCGTATTGATTCATGGTTTGGATCTGCGTTTAGCCATGGCCTCGCCGCGTAAAGCGTGGCTTGCTAGACGCGTGCTACGTGGAGCGAAGGCTGTGATCGCGAATTCTGAATTTACTCGGCAAGAAATCGAGACTTTTGATCCTCATCTCAAACCGATAGTGCTGACGCCGGGCGCGGAACCTATGCTATTGCCGGATCGTGTGATAGCGCGCACTTCTCTTGGCATTCGTAACGATGAATTCATTATCCTCTCTGTGTGTCGCTTAGTGGCGCGCAAGGGTGTTGATCATTTGATCGAAGCCCTTGCCTCTTTACCGGTGAATGCGCGCTTAGTGGTCGTTGGTGATGGTCCTGATCTATCCCGTTTACAGGAATTAGCGCGTCTAGCTAATGGTCGTGTCACATTTATCCAGAACACGACGGATGATGAGCGCAACGCTTGGTATGCCTCGGCTGATATATTCGCGTTGCCTATTCGGGAGGAGGGAAAAGATGTTGAAGGGTTTGGGATTGTTTTTCTCGAAGCTGCACAAGCGGGACTGCCTGTTGTTGCTGGTAAGAGCGGAGGTGTTCATGAAGCGGTTGTTGATCAAAAGACTGGATTATTAGTCGATCCGAATGATGTTGCGGCTATAGCCCAAGCGCTCAACCAACTCATTCATGACCAAGGTTTGCGCGCCCGCCTGGGTGAGGCTGGTAAAACGCGAGTCGAGAAGGATTTTCAATGGAAAGATCGGTGGGAGAGACTGCGATCGATTTTATCTACGGGTCATGCCGAAATAGGAGCTTCGCAAAACAAACCTCTTGTTTCCATTGTTATTCCTGTTTATAACCACGCACCTGAAGCACTCACTTGTCTAAAATCATTAGAGCGCCAAACATATCAACCGTTCGAAGTGATCATAGCAGACGACGGATCAACGGACGATCTTGCGACTCGTATATCACAGATTCGGTCTCAAATAGCGTTTCCTTTTATATTCGTCCGATTTACCGAAAATCGAGGTGCGCCTGCGGCCAGAAATGAGGGTTTTAAACATGTGGCTGGCAAGTATGTGCTTTTTCTGGACGCAGATATCGAATTAGTGCCCACGGCTATCGAAAAAATGGTGAGTTGTTTGGAAGCAGATCCTAATGTCGATTTTGCTTATGGATCATTCCGTCTTGGATGGAAACGATTTGTCTATGAACCGTTTGATTCGGCTAAGATCAAAAGGCGCAATGATATTCCGACAACATCCCTGGTTCGTCGCGACAAGTTTCCTGGTTCTGATGAATCATTGAAAAAATTTCAAGACTGGGATGTCTGGTTAACGATGATTGAACGCGGGAGTAGGGGAAAATGGTTGGGTGAGATTATCTTCGCAGCAAAAGTTCATCGTGGCGGCATGAGCCAATGGTTTCCAAAATTTATGTATAAGATTCCCTGGCCTATTTGGGGATATACACCGAAACGGATTAGGCGCTATCGCGAAGCAGAAGCGATTATTCGGAAGAAACATGGATTATGAAACGCCTTTTTTGGATTTGGCTCGCGTTGATCGTTGGGTTGGAAGTTCTCTCCAGCTTGGTCATCTTCTACCCAACAGCAAATTCTGTTTTGACGGTCGCCATTGGGTTAATGGTTTTTGTTTGTACTCTTTGGCGTCCAGTAGAAACTCTTCCAATTTTGGCTATTGAATATCTTATTGGTTCAAAGGGTTCTTTGCTAAAATTTGGTGGTGATCTCCATAATGATGGTGGAGTTTCGTTACGCATTGTTTTATTTGCGGCCTTTATTTTTGGTTGGTTTATCTGGTCTCTCAAACACCGAACATGGCGCGCGTGGCCAGCGTTGATGAAAGAGAGGAAGATTTATTTTGCGCTTGCCGCCGTTTTAATCTATGCCGTGATCCTTGGATGGTTGCGTGGCAATCATGCTTATTTCATTGTCGATGCAAATGCTTGGGGTATGTGGCTGCTTCTTCTTCCTGCTCTGGATTTAGCGCATCATGAGCGCGCAAATTTTTGGTCTCGGCTGACTCCCACACTTTTAGCTGGTCTTGTATGGCTGCCTATCAAAACCCTAGCTCTCGATTTTCTTTTTTCACATCAGCTAGCAACCATCAACTCTTCTGTTTATCTTTGGGTTCGACGTACTGGTGTTGGAGAGGTAACAAAAATCGGGGAGTATGCTCACCGTATCTTCCTTCAGTCGCAGATTTATGCGGTTTTTTCTGCCATTTTTGCGATCGCTGCCTGGGCGGTTGGTCAGAGAAAGCAACGTTGGATTTTTGTCATTTTGATTCTCTCGTTTGCCGAGATTGTCATTTCTCTCTCTCGTAGTTTTTGGATAGGGATGGCGGTCGGTTTGATCGCGTTAACTCTCATTGTCATTCTCTCGAGGCGTGCAAGTGGCACGATGATGGTATCCGGAGAAACGCGCAGATCGCGCGGAGGCGTGGTAAACGTTTCTAGGATGGTTATCGTGACGGGTTTAGCGGCACTCGCCGCTCTTATCTTTGTCTGGCTTGTTATGGCTTTTCCTTTCCCAAAAACAGATCCTCTCGCTTTCTTTAAAATATTCACCGCACGCGTTCAAGCTAACGAAAGTGCTGCCTTGAGTCGTTGGCAGTTGCTTCCGGTTTTGTGGAACAAGATCAGACAACACCCGATTCTGGGTTCGGGTTTCGGCGCGACCGTGACTTATCAGAGCGCTGATCCGCGGATCGTTTCTACCACTGGAGGACAATACACGACATATGCCTTTGAATGGGGTTGGCTAGACCATTGGATCAAATTTGGACTCATTGGTATACCTTTGATGCTGGCGGTGCTGTGGAGTCTTGGTTGGCGCATGTGGCGTTCGGGGCGACCCGACTGGATCCGCTTTTCTGTCGTTGCTTCGCTTGCCGGTCTAGCTGCTATTCACATGTTTACGCCCTATTTGAATCATCCTTTGGGAACCTTTGCACTGATTTTGGCTGAGGCCCTGACAATTGACAATGTCGCGACAAGCCCCAGTGCTCTGACACTGGGGACTCAGAGCGACG
>CAYPSC010000112.1:0-3589 GCA_964413385.1 uncultured Gammaproteobacteria bacterium
CGGCATAGTCGGTCCAGCCTTCATTTGCCACCAAGAATTTTGCGTCTTCTGCGGAAAAATTGTATTCATCTGATAGACGCTGACGTTTTGCAGCGGGAAGTTCGGGAAGAAATTGTTGCTCGGTTTTTTGCACCGCATCAAGCGTCAGGGAGGGTAGATCTGGTTCGGGGAAATAACGATAATCCGCACTGGTTTCTTTTAAGCGCTGTTCAAATGTCTCGCCTTTATTTTCATCCCACCCACGAGTCGAGGCGCGTGGGAGTTCGTTTTTTTTAAATAGTTCACTTTGGCGTTTGATCTCAAACGTCAGGGCACGTTCGACGGCGCGAAAAGAGTTGAGATTTTTTATTTCAATTTTGGGATTGTAACCACTTTTGGTTGGTCCGTTATTTTCGTCCACTTCCAGGAGAGAGATATTGGCATCACAGCGCATGTAGCCCTTTTCCATATCCGCATCTGAGGCGCCGATGGTGCGCAGAATGGATTGTAATTCCTGAAGAAAAGCTTTGGCTTCGCTTGGAGAGCGCAGATCTGGCTCGGTGACGATCTCGAGCAATGGAGTGCCGGCTCGATTAAAATCAACGAGCGTTTTACCGGTTTTGCCATCGTGGATATTTTTGGCAGCATCTTCTTCTAAGTGAGCGCGAGTGATGCCGATTCGTGCGTGGGGACGTTCGGGAGTTGTCGCTTGTGACTGGGGATTGGAGGTGGGGATATCAAGTTCGATATGGCCATGAATTGTGATTGGAAAATCGTATTGTGAAATTTGGTATCCTTTTGGTAAGTCAGGGTAGAAATAATTTTTGCGATCAAAATGGGCATGTTTAGGGATGCTGCAATGTAAAGCTAGACCCGCGCGTACCCCAAGATGGACAGCTTGTTCATTCACCGCTGGTAATGCACCTGGTTGGCCCGTGCAGACGGGACAGATGGCTGTATTTGGCGGGGTATCCTCGGATACATTTGGGCAGCTGCAAAACATCTTGGATTGGGTTTTGAGTCGGATGTGGATTTCCAAGCCAATAATCGGAATCAGGTGGGTATTCATAACGGAGAATAGAGTAACAGGGCTCGAAAAAATACGCCAGATTAAGGATTGACAAATTTTAGAGAAGTACTACATTGACCTTTCGCACCTTGGAAAAAGGAGGATTGACCATGTCAGTCACTGTCGTCAGGCACATGCTTCCCAGGGATTTGCCTATGTCCTTGGTGGAGTTCGCGCGCAGGACACCACCGTATTCCGTCGCGATCGACGGATACGTGAGCGAAGGACCGAGTGAGCTGCAACCCGGACCCCGCCAGAACTTCAACCATCACGAGGAGGTGAATCGCCTTGCGACGCTGGCTACCTGTCAGCAAGTGCTTCTGGCTATCCGGATGGGGTTCTACAAGGCCTTTCATAACAAAGACGGTCCCTACGTTGAGGTATATATGAATGATTGCGATGAGGATATCGGAGCCTCCTTGTTCTGCTTCGAGCATCCACATCTGATCATGAGCCCTGTCAATCCACTGATCAACCGTTACGTGGCAGTGACGGGGATCATGGATGCGACTGGCGGAGCCTACCCGCTCCCTCCCGATCTACCCTACCTCGAGGAACACACCTGGACGGTCATGCCGTATCTGCAGTTTCGCTTCAGTGGAGGCCTGAGACGGCGCAACGCAGACGAATTTTTGTTGGTTGTTGACGAGGTTGTTGCGCGGATCGAACGCCATGTTCTTGGACGAGGCGGGTCAGTGAGTCTCGCGAAAGAGATGGATTATGAAGTTATCCATCGTGGGACGGGTTGGTGTATGGTGAAGGAACGTGGCATGCGTGCACGGCTCAAGATGTACACCGATGGCATCCTTGCTTTCGTCTCCATATCTGAACGAGACGATGGGCGTTTGGATGCTCGCGTTGGCCGCTTTTCACCCTACATCGACTTCCCGGTCATGCGAATTCTTGAAGCTTATAACAAGGCCGAGGATCTCGGACCGCAGGATGATCGAGCTGGCGGCAGCGATTTGATTGGTGCCACCTCTCGCAACAATGGCACGGGTCTCTCCATACCGAACCTGACTGCTATCACCGAGGGCACGGTGCGTGCCTCGAGCATCATCGTGCCTTAGCACATCAACCGTACCAGCACGACAACGAAATCGTGCTCTCAAAGGGTACGGTTTTGTTGTTACTGAGTACGTTTGATGGAGTGAAACAATTTGACCTGGGCAAAGGAAAATAGTGCGGCGAAGATCATGATGGAGAAACCTTCGGCAAAGACAAGTGTGCCCAAAACAATAGGTGATAGATTACCTGCCGCATCTACGGCCGATGCTGAGAGTGAGACTCCGGCGATGAGACCAACGATGGCCTGGATGAGCTCGGAACAGACGTAGAATAGGATGTAAAAAAGGAATCCTGGAACAATTAAGCGCCAAAGCGTGGCCCACCAACGTCCTTTGACTAATGCAGCGGAGTGAGCAAGGGCTTGTGTGCCGTGTTTTTGATCTTCAAGGAGCGAAAATTGTGAGAATTGGAATAAGATCGTGAGCCAAATGCCGGGCAAAATAAAGAGAACGAAACCTCCAACAGCGGCTAAACCGGTTAGGATGGCGATCCACACCGCAGAAAGAACCAACCGGAAGTTGATTTTAATGTGTAACGGCTTGGTGTCTTCGCCTCGATCTTTGGCTAGAGCCCACTGATTCAAGCGAAGGCCGGCCCAGAGCGTAATAAGACCACCGATGATCTCGATAAGTATCGCTCCTATATAGAACAAGACAACGTAGAGAGTGTCTTGGGTATTGATTTTAGGAGCGAATAGGGGAAAGCCAATCGCACCAACTAATAAATGGGCTAATGATCCAAACAGGAACCAAACTGAAATGCGCAATGACTCGTTCCAATGTTTTTTGAAGTCCTGCCAACTTTCAGATATTAAGTCGTGTATGTGCATCAAGGGTTGTGACATATCAACCTTATGATACGCGTTTTTCTACGGTCTGTCAGCCGTTGGGTCTAGAGCATGGAAGGAATGCGTTCGGTTGAGAGAAGAACGTTTGCTGGAGTCGGTATGACTGGTTTCGATGGGAGCAGTGGTGCGACTGTATTCCACAGGCGTTCGTGAATAGTATCGATCGGTAGGAGGGATCCATTTTCCACACATTCCATTAGCTTCCAGTTTTCCGCTGCATCGATCTGCGGGAGTTCAAGATATGCTTGTTCAGCAGCGCGCAGGTGATCTGGATCTGCCTCATGAATGTCCCGTTTTTTGCCATCAAGATAACCGCGTTCATCTTTAGCGGCGACTAATTGGTAACCAATATCAGCAGGGACATGTAGGAGCACGGTCAAATTCGGTTTTGGAATGCCAAGGGTTTCATATTCCAAACGGTTGAGCCATTGGACAAATTCTTTTCTCTTTTCTGCATCTTTGATTTTCCCTGTTTGGTGGCCTTTGCTGGCTGAAACGTAACGATTGCAGACGAGAACGAACCCTTTATCGAGTAGTTGGCGAATTTCAAATGAGGCCTCGTAGCGGTCTAAAGCATAGAAAAACGAAGCGCGTTCTGGACCGATTTCGTGAAGCTGCCCAAACTC
>CAYPSC010000113.1:0-569 GCA_964413385.1 uncultured Gammaproteobacteria bacterium
CTGGATACCGTCTAAGTCCTTCCAAGATCGCGAGGGCTAATATGACCATGACGATGAGCCAGGGCCAAAGCGTCCAGAGTGGCAAGGCCTCTCCTTTTCCTTTGTTGGTAATATGAAACGTCATTTTGCGGTTTAAAAGACCTGCCATGGTTGATTGTATTAAAATCGGAAAGATCAACGAGCTCATGATGGTTCCTAAGTAGACATTTTTAAACGAATAGTGCCGCTCCCGCATCACTGAATAAAAGGTTGTGATAGTGAGAAAGTAATACGGTATAAAAGTGGCAATATAAAAATACGGGCTGGAAAAATAGGTGGGAATATTCCAGAGCAGATATAGGGCGGGACACAAGATCAAAATAAAAAAAGACCAACCAGTAAAATAATAGGTCGCCGATAAGAGATATTCCCACCGTTGTTTAAACGTGAGGGTCAGCTCTTTGCGGCGGATCATGGTTGCTAATCGACGTACGACGCCCACAGTCCCGCCGGACCATCGATACTGTTGTTTAAAATAGGCAGACAGCGTTTCCGGGGCCATCCCAAAAACGCGGGCGTGACTGTAATAC
>CAYPSC010000113.1:579-3554 GCA_964413385.1 uncultured Gammaproteobacteria bacterium
GTAATACAGGGATCGATACCCAAGTGCATGGATTTTGACGGAGGTGGCAAAATCTTCTGTGACCGACTGCTCATCGAACCCGCCGACTTCCTTTAAGATAGGCGTTCGCATGAGAAAATTCGTTCCACAGCAGAACATGGCATTGCTTGCGCTTTTGCCTTCACAAATATTTTCAAAAAAAATAGATTGTTGTAGGGTCGCTCCTTTGGCGATCGTGCTCACATCTTGGTTCGCATATAATTGCGGTGTTTGAACGAAGGCGAGGCGATGGGAATATTCTAGGAGAGAAACCGTAAGTTTTAAGAAATCCGGCATGGGGTTCTGATCGGCATCAAATGCGGCAAGATATTTTGTATGGATAGATGGCAGATACGCATTAATGATTTCCGCCTTGTTTTTTGGGATGTGTTCTGGGATAAAATGTTCGATGCGGTATTTTTTCGCCAGCGCATCATTCGCTTGCCATTGGTCGGCGTCTGATCCATCTAGAAAGACAATTTTTTATTTGTGTAGTCTAAGGTATTCAGACATAAAAATGTTGACTCGAGGATAGTGAGTGGTTCATTCCTGGCTGGGACAATGATCGTGACATCCGGGAGATGATGCGGATCAAGTTTTGCGCGTCTATAATTATGGTCATTGGTTTTCCCAAGGCGTATAATGCTCTAAAAAAATCCAAGCGACTGGAGCACAGAATGCGCTTCTGCCATCATTAGGAGGATGCCGAAAGATGCATTGATCCATCCGATGCTTTGCGACGCGTACATCCAGATGCGGAACATAAAATAGATGACCAGGCTTATCGAAGAGAGCCGGGCGATGATCGCTTTCCGTCGCCTTTTGGAGAGGTGCACACGTTCGGTAACAAATTATACGTTATTTTGGTCTTCTCATCGACTTTCTGTGCGCGTGAGACTTTTCGGAGGGTATTTAGTCGACGATTGCAGGCGCCAAGATGATGAAAGAGCCCCGATTAAGATGCAATCGGGGCTCAAGGTTTTGATTCGTGATCTTGTTTTTCTTGATTCTTCACGACACGAGTTTGTCTTATCCTGGGTCCGGATGTCCTTAGACCGGCTTGAAAGCCCGCCCAGCTATCGCTCCTTCGTGCCGAGTCATGATCTCAGTGACGCGCCGGTTGTAAGCCTGCGCCATCCCAAGATCGATGTTTGTGAAGTGGCGGTACCAAGCCTCTTTGGCGCTCTCCGGAATAACGAGATCCGAAGCGTGCCGAGCGAAACCCTGATACCATTCTCCGTGCGAAATCTCTTTCCCCGCGATCGCCGCAAGCTCCCGAGCCTTCTCGTAGTCGGTAAAAATTTCACTTACCGGTGAACCGAAGTTCAGCCAATAAATATCGGATTCCACGACATCGAGCTGCGGCCCGAGTTCTGCGATGGACCACTCGAGGAAATCGATGCTCCGCTCACAGGAATCGATCGTCTCCCCCGGGGAGCCGAAGATGAGGGAATAGTGGAGATGGACGCCACTCTTGCGGATGTGGTGCATCGCCTCTTGATTCTCCTCGATCCGCGAACCCTTTCCCGAAGAAGATTTCATGACCCCTTGTGCGAGGATTTTGTCATCGCCCGAATCCATTCCTATGTTCAGGAGCAACCGGTCACTCACAAAGGAGAGCCAGTTGTCGAGAAGTTCGGGATGAAGGGCGATGCCTTGCGCTCGGCCGTAGATCGTCAGAGCATCGAATTTCGCCCCGACATTCTTCAACCTCTGTACAAGCGGACGCATCTCATAAGCCGAATCGGTTGTATTGAAGACCATTGATATCCCCATACGGTCGTAGGCTTCGAGCGTGCGGCGCAGATAATCCTCGGAAGGGATACGGATGTCGCCAACGCCGGCGATGGCGCAGTAGCTGCATGCATTCGTACCGCGAGTACGGGTGCACCCTTGAGCGAAGAGCGCGATGCCGTTACGGATGGCATTGCCATCTCGATGCTTGTGGCCGAACACCTCGCGGTAATTCGACCAGACCTCGTCCCAATAAGACTGTGGGAAGAGGTCGAACTTCGGAATAACGAATACATCTTCGACATCGAAGGCGCCTTGCCGCTCAAGCTCTTTACGGGTCCTGAGCTCCGACAAGAGCACCTGTTGGACGTTGGATCGCGCTGCTTCGCCGCTCTTACGCGCCACCCCGGTAATCTCTGGGAGCTTCGCAGTCCCGAAATGACGGAAGAACGTACGGATCGATGTGAGGCTATTGGTGGTGAACACCGCATCGACCGGCCGATCGGGCAAAGCCAGAATTTCATTCGCTCGGAAGATCGCTGAATCATTTCCAGCGATAACCATCGAAGCGCCGAGGCTCTTAGCCTGCTGAGCTAGTCCGACTCCGCGCTCCACTCCAGTCACGACGAGGGATAGACCAACAACATCGCCCGGTTGAACAAGTTTCTCCAAGTCGCAATAACCTTGGACCAACTCATCCCACATGATGACGTCCCAGTCTTCCTCGCGTGCCGCCGTGCCAACATAAAGCATCCCCAGATGGGGCCACACCCGATAGTGCTTATTGCCTAGGTTAGCCTCAACGATGGTTTGCTCAACATTGACCAAGACGAAGCGCCGACGCGGTCGGTTCAGAGCCGCCATCATAAAGACGTATTGATGTCTTGTCTCCAGTTTCGCCTCCCAGAATCGAAGGACGATAATCGTTGTTCGTTTCACCGGAACCTCTTCCGGCTTGGAACATGGTGTACCGACCCGCCAGTGCTCGATTTGAGTATTGGCGTTTACGAACACATCGCGTTCAGCGTCATAGTGGATGTACTCTGGGTTACCCCAAAGTATCCACTCGGGTTCCATGATTATTTCCGTCTTGAAAGCGGAAGCGATCAACAGCGCCGTTACCAATAGCTTTGCTCTCATGGCGAGCTCCTTCTGATTTCGAATATGCCCCCGATTCCTTCTTTAGACCACCGCGAACCATTTCGTGATGATCTCAAGGGGAA
>CAYPSC010000114.1:0-3552 GCA_964413385.1 uncultured Gammaproteobacteria bacterium
AAACAGAGGTGGAACTATCCAACCCCACGCCTCCAGCCACGTCATGCCCGCTAGCGTAGCGATGTGATGGGTCGAATTCATGGAAAATCTTCAATTCTGCTACCGTTTTAATCGGTTCGCGAATTGTCATCTGATCCAGCCGCTCACGGTCAAAGATCACGTCTTTTTGCGCTGATGGTTTACACAATCGTTCTCCTTCGAAGTCATCGTCATCCTGGCGCATCTGCTCAATATCCGCGATCGAATAGCGCTCTGGCCACATGGACACGCCCTCTTTGAGGATGGGCGTAATCAAAACCACTTTTCGCGCACTCGGCTTTGTCACGAGCACATGCACGTTTCCCATCTCTGAAATGTAGTTGCAGGTATAGATACACGCGCCACCCTTGGCTAACCCTGTGCGTGCTTCTTCCATGTTTTCCCAAATGGCCTTGGTAAGCTTCGCGGATCGAAGGGTCTTACGGTTTTCAAAGTCTTCAAACCACACAAGATCAGGTCGCGCCTCTTCCTGCAAAGCGCCACGTTGAGACGTGTTTACCGTGTCGGAATATACCTTGATCCCCGTGGAAGTGGTGAAAGACGACATTGTTTCTTCACGTTTTGCACTGGTTTTTGCGAAAATCTCGGGGTACATCTCTGCCACTCGGGGAGAAACAAGCATGTTGTAAATATCTGTCGCTATCTGGGTTGAGTTGGTTCCGTCCTCGGAAAGTATACGAACGTATTTGCGTGTTTTATCCAGATCGTTCGAAACACAAAACGCGACAAAGAGCTTCATGCGACTGGTCTTTGCCGCGCCTTTGAACGCGCCATTCACGAATTGGTCAATTTCACCGCGATACGCCTGGAGGTTATACAAATCCATTTCACGGTGAAACGGCGCATCCTTACTCAAAAAATACTGCGGATGAAAGTACCGAGAATACAAATTAAACTTCAAGAGAACCGCGTCATTGCTATCAGCCTTGCTGAACCGGAACAGGGTTTTCTTTTCCTGGAGCGTTCCCTCCTGAAGAATTGATTGAAGTGAGGTAGTCATTGATTGCCTTGTTAACTTTTTCCTCCACGGTCTTATCTGTCGGCATTAATTCTGCGCCATCTGGTCCGGTCACTTCTTGACGAGCTGACCAATCTTCTTTCGCAAGACGTTCTGCGGCGAATTTTGCCGTGTCCTGCTTAATCTTGGTCAACGCAGGATCACGCTTTTTGCGTCCAGTTGGCATACCATCGATAATCAATTCCTGCTCGTCGTCCATTTCCATCATCTCTTTCAATACTTCTTCTGCCTTAATCCGCATATTTAGCCGCCTGCATTTACCAGCAAACCATTCAAATGTGGTAATTCGATCGGCCGTCACTTCTTCGTATCCCGCTTTTATGGCTGATTGCTTAGCATTGCCGAATGTTTCCGAATGAGGATTAACATAATTCTCCCAGCACAATTTCTGTCTGGGATCGAGGAGGTATTGATTAGCCCCATTTGGATTTGAACGCATGGCTTAGAGGTATTTGTGCATCCGATCCATGAACTGCTTCTTTTTCTTGTCCGACAACGCCATAGCTTGTTTCTTCATTTTCGCCATTTCATCCTCTTTCGACATATCGGCCGAATGAAGGGCAATAGCAACTGCCTGCTTTTGAGGCTTACCATGCGCCATTTCCGTCTTGATATTCTGTGAAATGACCTTCCGAGACGAACCTTTCTTGAGTGGCATAAACGTAAAAGGGAAGGAATTATCATCTTCATTATACCACCTTGAACAAATTATGTGTTCATTACAGCTAAAAACATTGACGCTTTAGGCAAAATCTGGATAGCTATAGGCACAAATAAATCTAAACACGCTTTCCGCCTCGGATTTTACCGAGAGCGCCCATAAAAGCTTGGGTGTATTGCAACGCGGATAGTGGTATAGTGGAAAAGCACCAGTACCATTTATCGGTATTGGCGTGGAGCCCCCGTACCGAGCTATCCAAGGTGTTGCAACCAAGGGTAGATTTCGGGCGGGGGCTTTAACCTATGGAAGAAAACCTAGCCACTATCGAGGAATTCCTGGTATGGCTCGGAGGCGGCCATTCACCGGAAACCGTGAAATCCTATCGGTTCGCTCTTTCTTCTTTCATCAAGTATTTAGTCGAAATCAAAAAGAAAATCGTAAAGTGCAATCTGAATGATCTCACGCACTACCTTTTATGGCTCGAAAACCGAGGGCTACGGAGCGGAACACGTGCTTTGTATGTCACATCCGTCAAAACCCTCTGGCTTTGGCTCTGGAAGCAAAACCGCGTGTCTTTCTCTCATGATTTAATCCCAACCCCTACCGCACAGGACAAACAACCCTATCCATTCATGGAAGAATACGAATACAACGCTCTCATGCGTTCTTTCGACGAGTTTTACCCAAAAGAGCTTCGTAATAAAACCATGGTGTGCTTGCTCTGGACCACAGGAATGCGCCTATCGGAATTGCTAAGCCTAAACGTCTCCAGCCTGCACTTTGAAGAGAAATATGGCCTAGTACGGACATTTAAACGGAAAAACCACATTCGGCGATTCTATCTCACGCCAGAACTGACCGAATTATTGCAAAAATGGCTCCAAGTCCGCGAGAGGGTATTGAAACGTGCCGGAGTTGGCGCCGAAGCGTTATTTATCAAAATGGATACAGCCAGCCCATCAAAGCGCCTTAGCCGATGCGCGGTACAGCGTGTATTCCGTAACGCGCGAAAGAGTCTTGGCATCGAAAAGAAGATTAGCCCTCACACCTGTCGCCATGGATTCGGCTACGAAGGAGCAAAAAATCCCCACATGCCAATCCGCCATCTGCAAGAACTCATGGGACACGCCAAGATAAGCACCACCAACATTTACATGCAGTGCAAAGATTCAGAGGTAGAGGAATCGTTTCGCACAGTTTTTGAACAGGGAAGACAATCCACATTGACAAAAGGTCAGGAAAATACTACCTTTAAAGCAAATGAATATGTCTGGAAGACCCGAAAAATCAAAACGAAACGAAGAGATGTACACCCTCCACAAAAAGGGCGTCAATATTGCGAAATTGGTAAAAATATACAACCTTCGCAAGCAAACCATCTGGGAGATCCTGCAACGGTGGGATATGAAAAAGAAAATTAATCAAAAATAGAATCGTCAGGGTTATCCACAGATTTGACATTGACACGTCAGGGAAATAGTATTACAGTGCAATTGTAAGGATCGAAGTTTTGAAAACTAAAGAGGGCATTTACATAAAACCCATAGATCCCTCGCTTTAAGTGAGCTCGACGAGCACCACAGTGGTCAAAGCGTTAGTACCAACTCTCCACAGTCGCAGAAAATCTCAATTTGCAGCAGAAACTCTCTGGCTAACACCCAGAGAGTTTTGTTTTTGGCGGCTCTTGTATGAATGGCGATATCTCCTCCCAAGGTCGAGCCGTGCCGGCGGTTAATCCGGCTGAGGACTTATTCCATTCATTCTTAGAGGACACATCTATATGCTCAAAATCATCAACACCGGCGATCCGTCGGTGAAACCGCCTCTCGTCATG
>CAYPSC010000115.1:0-3543 GCA_964413385.1 uncultured Gammaproteobacteria bacterium
TCGACACGCTGTATCTTTCCTATCATACCACCACCAAAACCGACGTGGCCTGCCCTTTCTTTCCAAAAAAATGGTGCAAAAAAGTACAATACAGTACGTGGTCACGGACGCTCGGGATTCCCAATTCTTTTCTCGGACTCGCGATGTACTCGCTTATTTTTATCCTCGCTCTCCTCGTATCTGCCGGTATCATTCCTTCTTGGCCACTCACCGCTCTTATTATTTTCGGTTTTTGCTTTGCCATTTATTTCACCATCATCCAAGCCTTTGTTTTACGCGCGTTCTGTACCTGGTGCGTTATCTCAGCCATTGATCTCACCATGCTCTTTATCGCTCTCTTCTTATGAAATCCTCCTCCGTTCTCAAACTCATCGGTTCGATTATCCTGTGCGAACTAGCCGGTATCATCGGCTCATTGTTTACCGTAACCGCCATCAACTCTTGGTATAAAACCATTCTTAAACCAGCGCTCAATCCACCTTCCTGGATCTTTGGTCCAGTTTGGACAACGCTCTACGCCCTTATGGGCGCTGCCCTCTTTCTCATCTGGCGCAAAGGTTTTGAAAAGAAAGAACATCGCCGTGCTCTCATCCTTTTTGGTTTTCAACTTTTCCTCAACGCCATCTGGTCCATCATTTTCTTTGGACTCCATTCCCCTTTCTGGGCGCTGGTTGATATCTTGGCGCTTTGGTTCTCCATCCTGGCCACACTCATTCTGTTCTTCAAGATCTCCCGTGCTGCCACGTATCTCCTTATCCCTTATTTGGCCTGGGTCTCATTTGCCACCTACCTTAATTTCATGATTTGGATGTTGAACTAGCGCCCCTTGACGAAGAAACTATTGTTTTGGTATTAAAAAATATATGCATCACTGCCTCTGGATCATGTCTACGAAGCACGAAGCCGACTTTTATCAGGTCGATTCTGCTATTCATGTTCCCGGTCCACGAGGCATCATGCGTCTTGAATAAAATATTCGCATGATTCCAACCAGGCCCGGGAATGTTCCCGGGTCTTTTAGTTTTAGCCATCTTCAAACGTCTCACACAAGGAGGTCTCATGCACCCAGCCAATGCCTACGCGCTGTACTCATTTCTCGGAGGGCTATCGGGAGGATTCATCTCCCTCGCCTACGTCCCTTTCCTGCGAAGCATCAACGTCACGCTTGGTCAGGTCGCCTTGATCAACAGCATCTTCTTCACACTCATTACGGTCGCCGAGCTATCAACGGGTATATGGGCCGATCATCGTAGTCGCGTACGCTCGGTCCGTGTCGACGAAATGATCCTGACCCTCTCCATGGGTTCCTACTTCTTCGCCCAAAATGTCTGGGGAGCTCTCATCTCAGAAGTCCTCGGTGCCATCGGTAGCTCCTTTATTTCAGGCACCATCCAAGCCTAGCTCACTGATGCGCTCAAACAACGCAGCTATGGAGCGAGCATTGGCCGCACCTTCGCCACAAGCGCCATGCTAAATGCTATCGGCATGATCACGGGAGGCGTAGCCGCGGCTTGGATTGCAACATCCATCCTCCGTGTAAACTGGCTTGTAGCCGTGGTCCTCACGGCAATGAACGTCGTGATCAGCTGCGCCTTTATGCATGACGAACGTGAAGAAAAACACCACGAAACATGAAGCGCTCTTTCACAGCCAAAAGGCACTTCGTGGCAATAAGCATCTGCGATGAGCGCTCATCGCCGGCATGTCCTTTGCCCTCGTCCTCCCGTTTAATCACTACTGGGCACCGTTCTTCCTGGAACGCATATCCCAGATCGGGATGATCGGCATCTGGGTGCCGATGTACAGTGCTTTGGCCCTGTCCGGCCTCCTCATCCGCCATGTGAACTGGTTCGCGGGACACGAACACCGAGGCATTCTCATCGCCATCGTCATGACCGGCCTTGGTCTGATGTTCCTAGGCATGACACTAGGTGTCGTTCTACCACTCGCCTGCGCCATGCTCCATGAAGGTGGCCGTGGATTCTTCCAGCCACTGCTCGAAACGTTTACGCAGAAACACGTGGAAAGCGCTTATCGCGCGACCTATGTTCCTTGCGTTCATTGATCGAACGTGGCGCCTTCGGCATCGTCCTCTTCTTCGTCTGGATCGCGACTAAGAGCCTTCCCTCAACCAGCCAGACCATCCCACATTTGGCTCGTTTCCGGTAGAATCCTCACCGGTCTCGCTTTCCTCCTATGGGTCATCCGACCCAAAACTCCCTAAAATAACAGCTTACGCTGTTATTTTCATTACAATTTTTGAATTTCTTTTAAATCTTTATCTGGCAAATACAGAATCAAAATTCCAATAACGATCCCTGTTGCAGCAGTCACTGCATGACTCCCTCCAAAGAGAAAATTATCGATCGCATCTAAGACATACCACATCCCTCGCCAAACCAGGACCAATCCCAAAGCAATAGAAAGAATGTGGACAAAGTACTTAACACCACGGCGTTTCATGGCGAGAGTATAACATGACCGGTGGTCAAAACAGAACACCAAGACCCCAGCCGGATAAATCGGGGGTGATGAATTCAAGTCTTCAATGCACCACTCCTGAAGCTCTGAGGCTTTGGAGGCATTCATTGGGTGTTTGATAGCCAAGACCTTTTCTTGGTCGATTGTTGAGTTTTTCTTGGATGACATAGATTTGATGATGGGAGATGTGTGAGAGGTCGGTTCCTCGAGGGAGATACTGTCTAATAAGGTCATTCAGATTTTCGACACCTCCTTTCTGCCAGGAAGAATAGGGGTCGCAATGATAGGTATCGATGTCATACTCCATTCTGAGCCTCCAATGATGGCCTCCCTCGCTGCCACGATCGAACGTGAGACTTTTAACCGGGAGGGATTCCAAGGTCACGTAATACCCCCTCCGTTGCCTCCGCGCTCTTGTCTGCCGTCTTCGTGAGCCATGCGAGCTGAGTGGTTCGTTCATATTGGACACTCACGGCTTCGCCTTTGTTCTCGCAAATCGTCGTATCTGATTCAAAGTGGCCAAACTCCTTCTTTTCTTTGATTTCACTTGGTCGGTACTGAATAGGTGTGATAAAGGAAAGAGGCTGATTTGACCGATGTTTTTTGCTGAATCTCCTTTGACGCTTCTTGTGCCCACGTCGCAGATGTTGGTAGAGTCCGAGCAAGCGTCCTGATCCTTCGTAGATGAATTGGTAAATGGTTTCGTGACTGACTCCCTTTCCCACAATCCACGATTCTGGGCGCTTTTTGAGCCTGCCGGATATCTGTTCTGGGCTCCATTCCTCTTCGATGATTTTCATGATGACAAACCGTTGGAGCTCCTCGTCTGATTCCAATTTGCGCTTTCGCCTCCTCCTTTTTCTTGTTTCTGCGTATTCCTGGGCTTTGACAGCCCGATAGATGCCATCCCGGCAACTATTTCTTTGAAGCTCTCTCATGATCACCGAGTGGTCGCGAAACAATGCTTTTGCGATATCTCTCTGCGACCATTTTCCTCGAAGATAGAGCTCAATCTTTTCTCGTTCATAGAGGGTTAGCTCCTGGCCACGCATAGGCTTAAAT
>CAYPSC010000116.1:0-3520 GCA_964413385.1 uncultured Gammaproteobacteria bacterium
CAATCCTACGTCATCCGACGGCAACAACAGTCACCCTTGAAGGTTAACTAAACATAAGGCAGATGAAGTCGACGCATACACAGAGCCCGCAAGACTCCGCGTCCGGCGTCTGCTACTGGCACTTCTGACGTCAATTCAAACCCCCGCCCTATACACCATTCGAAGCTTGAATGCGTGAGTGAACGGGGGTCTTCCTGTAAAACGATCTGAGTCGCGGTCAGCTCAGATCCCTCTTCTTTATTTCGTATTCTTCCTTATTAATTTCACCTCTCGCATACCGTTCATTCAAAATATCAAGCGCAGAAGAGCGGTGGTAATAGTCGCGACGCCTTCCACCGACCGCCAATCGAATGAGCCCGACCAAAATAAAGATGGTGAACAAAACCCCCAGCGCCATCGCGATACCCGAACCAACTCCCGCGCCACGCCATCCATAACCCATACCCTCCGTCTATCCATCTCATCATCCCCATCATGGGGTAGTAATAAGCCCCATTACCGTTTGTCGATGTCGTGTACCAAACCATCCCTTGTGCGTGAGTAGGCAAGACAAGAAGAAAAGCGCCGACCGATGAGATAAGAGCAGAGAACCAAAGAAAAAATTTTTCTTCATATAATTGCATTCTACTCTTCTGAGAAAAGAAAGATAGCTCAGACAGAATTAGCTACGTATCGCCCGAATACCAAGGGGCAATAAAAAGATAAAACCAACTATGGCGACAAAAATAACTGCCGCGAATAAACCCAGCCAAAAAGCTGTCTTAGGCGAGAGTTGACCAATGGCCTGAGACAAAGAAAGGTTATCTTTCGCCACTTGACCAATGGCCGAGGTCGCTGGCGCTGTCTGCAGTGGATCGAAGTCAGGATCGTAGGGATGGTTGATGCTCATACAATTTGTATGGATAAATGATAAGTCATGTTAGATGATTACCAATCTTTACAGCAAGCGATAACTCGCTGAACCAACTTTCGCGCAGCCGTATTTCCCAGAAGGAAAAAAAGAACAAACAAAATCCATAATGCGATAAGAATCATAAGGATCTCCTTCCAAGCAGAAACATTCTGGAGCACAAGCATTCCCATAAACGTCGCCGTAAGGAGAAAAGGGAACCGAAAAAGATGCCACTTCTCTGCGAGCCGCTTCTCTAAGAGAAAATAAATACCAAGAATACTTTGCCCCATAAGAAGGGCGATAGTATTCAAATCCGCAAACCGCTTTGTCCAGAAGAGAACCAGTAATCCAATCCACGTCAAGCTCACGCTCACACACAGGACACAATACCGTTTCTTGATCAGCGGTTTGAGCACCAGCAGCACTCCAAAAAATAGGATAATCGCCCCAAAAGGCATCCAAGACGGAATCATAGAATTTGAATTAACGTCGCACTTACGATAAGCAGGAGTAACGTCAACGCCATGCCTTGAAATGGAACGGATTTTCCCTGTCGTAGACGAATGATTCCTCTGCTCAGAAAAGGGCTCACGAAGAGAAGAACACCGCCAATAACACTCCCGAGCAAAAACTTATTGATCAGATAGGTCCGATTCAACAACGATCCATAATCACCCGCGAGTGAGACGTAAAGCGAGGTGTAATCTGTCCAAAGAGACTTAAGCGGAAGAATCGTCAACAAAAACGAGGCAAGAGCGAACACCTCTTTCTGATACGGAATATATTTTTTCTTCACGACCCTTGTCATCCATAACCCCAAGGCCACGGCAAACGCTCCAACAAAAATACCAATAGAGATAGAGTTAACACCCAACCGACTAGCGACCACGACCGCCGCGCCCGCTCCGATGGTACAGAGCGGGCAGTGGGCGAAGGTAATCTGTGGCACCAGAACGGCGAACACCACAAATGGGAAGGTGAGCACTTTTTTGCACGCACCTATCATAAACTCAGATACGGTTCAACAGCAGTTGCACTTGTAAAACCGTAGACATCAAACGCTCCCAGTTTTGGCCCTGGCATCCCCGGAGAACCTGAAGGCATACCCGGAAGAGCAATCCCCTGAAGATTTGGTTGATCTTTCAAGAACTTAGCAATGACCTCCACCGGCATGTGCCCCTCGATTATTTTATCGCCAATCACAGAAGTGTGACAGCTGCGCAGATTGGCGGGAACACCCAATTTATTCTGGATTTGGCTGATATCATTCTCGATCGTGACGGCGACTTCAGCTCCTTTCTGCTTAAGATAAGAAATGTAATTTCCACAACAACCGCACGTCGCCGAACGATAAACCGTTACCCCGGTTCCCGGAGGAAGGGGCGAAGCAAGTGCCGAAGATGACGGGTTGAGAACCCGAAACACCGTGTATCCTCCTAAAAGAAGGACACCAATACCCATCGCCCACCAATATTTTTTCTTGGATGTTGATTGACGCATAAAGTTAGCTCATCTTCGCAAAGCCGATAAACAAGGCGACGAAAATAATCGTCATGAGAATCGGTGCGAAATCTGAGAGATAATTTTTCTTTTGTGGGTGGAAGCCCTTCAGTAAGAGTGAATTCGCCACCACAGAAACCGAACTAAAAGCCATCGCGAGCCCTGCGAGCTCCGGGCGAAGCACAAGGCCGATGCCCGCAAAAACTCGAGCCGCAATCGGAATACCGGCCACGTTGTAGAAGAGAGCGAAGAACAGATTTTGCTTGATCTTGCTCATTGTCTTCTTGCCCAACTTGATAGCATTGATCACATCTCGTAGGTCGTTCTTGATGATCACGATTCCACCCGTCTCCATGGCCACATCCGTCCCACTCCCCATGGCAATCCCGAGATCCGCTTGGGCTAATGCCGGGCTATCATTAATTCCATCACCCACCATCGCCACTTTTAACCCTTGATCTTGGAGTTTCTTCACTTCTGCGGCCTTATCCTGAGGCAAAACCTCTGCGAGTACATCCGTGATTCCCACTTGCTTCGCAATCGCTTGAGCCGTTCGCTGGTTATCACCCGTAATCATGTACACAGCGATTTTCATTTTCTGGAGTGATTGGATCGCTTCGAGCGTTGTTTCCTTTAACGTGTCCGCCGCGGCAATCACACCAATAATCTTTTCCTTGGTTGCCAAAAGCATAGCCGTCTTGCCAGCAGATTCTAATCGCTCAATCTTCCGCTCAGCACGCGAGAGATCGTGACCAAGTTTTTCCATGAGGCGGCGATTACCTAAGTAATATTCGACCTCGTGAATCAAGCCGCTGACACCATGACCTGGGATCGCTTGAAAATTCATCACCTCTTCCAACACCGCCCCTTCTTCCTTTGCATATTCGTAAATGCTTTCAGCCAACGGATGCTCTGATGTTTTTTCCAAACTGCCAGCCACGCTCACGATCTCATCTTCATCTGTATCACTCAGCGAGAGAACGTCCGTGACTTCTGGTTTTCCTTTAGTCAGCGTTCCCGTTTTATCAAACACCACAGCATTGACTCTGGATGTTGCTTCCAGCGGTTCTCCACCTTTGATCAAGATGCCATGTTTGGCTGCGACACCCGTACCCGCCATGATGGCGG
>CAYPSC010000117.1:0-3502 GCA_964413385.1 uncultured Gammaproteobacteria bacterium
CGTCTTTGCCGCTAGATACACTTCCACCTTAATTCCTCGCCGTATGCGCAATCTCTTAAGAAGTTGCACGAGCGCTGGATGAAGCGTTTTGAGCGATTGTTCCGTGTAGAATTTCATAGGTCTATGATCAGCGAAATGCAAAAGCGAGCGCTCGCGCAACCGCAAGAGCCTCACTATCGATAAAAATGGCATGATGATTAAAGTATTTAATCAAATTCGATATCTCTGTGCAGCCCAGAATCATCGCTTCTGCCCCTTTCTCGAGCAACCATTCGGCAATCGCATCCAACTTTGCTACGCACGCATCTGTGACTTGCCCTGACATGACAGCAAGAATAGCTTGGTTCACATCCTCCTGCTGACGCGCGGAAATTGGGATTACCTCTATGCCTTCTTTTTTGAGAGGTTTTGTATAAAGACCTACATCTCGAGATGTCTGAGAGCAAAAAACACCCACTTTCTTATACCCAGACGCAACGACAAACTTGGTTGTGATCTCAATGAGGTTGATAATGGGAACATTAATTTTTTGTTGCAACTCGTCAAAAAAATAATGCACGGTATTGCAATCAATCACAATCACATCAGAACCGGCTGCCTCCAAAACATGAAGAGCATGAACGAGCTGTGAAACAATTTTTTGCCGCTCTAAACCATTTTGTGAGAATCCCTCATGCGAAAAGTTCTCCAATGGAAGACTATAGAGAATCACCGTTGGATAATCGCTATCTTGAACCGCTCCGTATTTCCGCTGGCACATTCGTGCGAGCTCGATATACGTATCAGCGCTTGCCACAGGTCCCATACCGCCCAGGATGCCAATGGTTCGTTTAAACATAACAATGGGCTCTAGTATACGATAAATACTCTCCTTTTTGAAATCTCCTTATTTGTAGAGTATGCTTTCACCATCTTTATGATCCAAACCGATTTTGACAGAGCTCGTATCGCACCCCTTCGCCAACGCTTGACGATGCTTGCGCGAGGAATAAGGCATAGCATTATTCCAGATAGCGCCAACCTGGCAGCACCACAATCCTATGGAAACGATACCGTCGTCATGGAAGGAAAGACCCTTCGCCGAAAGCGCATTGTCCTCCTTGCGCCCGGCTGCTCGGTTGCAACCTGTTCCATGTGCCCCCTCCCAAATGAAGCCCTTGATCCAAAACGACGAGCTATTAATCCCGATCAAATCATCGCACAATTTGAAGCTGCGTTTATCCACGATGACATTAACCAATACGACGTCATCACAATCTTTAATAACGGAAATTTTTTGGTGGATAAAGAAATCGACCCCAGCGTGCGGCAACACATTTACACACGCATAGCAAAGAGCAACGCGTCCATCCTGGTTATCGAGACACTCCCTCAATTCATTACGCATCCCAAATTAGAGGAGGCGAAAAGATTTCTCGGAACAAAACGGCTCGCAGCTGCCATCGGACTCCAATCATCCAATGATCTTTTGCGAGAGTATGGATATATTGCCATCGCGTTTTTGATGATCAAGCCACCTTTTTTAACAGAGCGCGAGGCCGTTGAAGATACGACTGAATCTGTACGTTATCTTTCCGAACTTGGAATCCAAGACCCGATCCTCTGTGCGACTCGCGTTGCCCCAAACACAATTGTCAATCTGTTGTACCAAGCGGGTCAGTTTAATCCTCCCTGGATATGGTCCGTAGTAGAAATTATCAAGCGGATCACATGCACCATTCCCCAAAGCCAGCCAATTATCGCCACTTCTGTTCTCAAGCCAGAACGCAATGAAGATTCTACCTGCGCAGCGAACTGTCAAAAGTGCACAGAATCGCTCATCCGAGCTTTAGAAGATTTTAACAACCTGAAAGATACAACACCGCTCGCATCTATCACCTGCGATTGCTACAAGGATTATCTAACTTTTATGCAAGCGGAGAACCAAAAACCTCTATCCGGCATGAGCATCGAAGGACGTATTGAATATTTTTTATCTCATCAAGAAGCATCGTAAAGACGTGTCGAATGATGGCTTGGCTGGGGAGCGCCTATGAAACATCCAGCCATTCATTAAAACAATTTATCGAGTTAGCTGAGACAGGAATCGTTCCTCATGACGCAAGTCCTGCTGGCCATAAAGATGGTTGGGTCCTTGCTGCCTACAACCATTCCGGCGCAATCATCATGCAACATAAGGGCCATGGGTGCGCCATTTACGACAAAACTCGCACAACTCTGGATCGATGCATAACTAAATCATCACCCAACCTTGTCTTGATGCATTTACGGAAAGCCACGCCCGGATTACCTATCTCTATTGAAAACGTGTATCCATTCGTTCATAAAAATTTTTCGTTTTGTCACAATGGGTGGGTTGCCGATTATCAACACCCATGCTTTGCTCTCGATGAATCATTTTTACAATTTCGCAAAGAGAGTAACGCTCTGTAGAACACCGTTCATTCACAACCCTCTTTTCAGACAGACGCTCACTTGTTCTTTGTAGAGAAGTAAATGAAGGCGATGCCCTCCTACAACAACATCCCGATCTCATCCATCAATACTACACTCTATTTCTTGGAAAAACGGAACAAGGGTAACTCCGCTTTGCTTGCTCTCAACCGTTAAATATTCCAGCGATCTCTTGAGAACCCTTACCCAATCATTCGCTTACACTGATTGATCTGCGGACGAAGTCTGTTGAATGGTTCAAAATTTAAGTATTCTTTCATATTTCATGTCTTCGCCCATAGGAATCCTTATCATAGCAATTAGGATCACCATCTCGGGCTTTGGAGGATATTGGTCTATCAACAAAATTCAGCGTACGACACAGGTCGCCTGCACCCTTGAGGCAAGAATCCGTCCGGATGGATCGACCGTGGAAAGAGTTGGCCCTCAATGTGAACTCGCTCCATGTCCTGCAACAACATCAACCAACGGAGATGAGACGAGTTCTGGAATCAAAGGAACGGTCATCCTTGGATCAACAGTCCGGTCCAGCGTATACCACCAGATCCAGCTTGCGCAGATCAACCCTATCAAACACTCGTAACTGCATTCCGTACCGATGATCCCGTGCATGCGGTCGCCTTTTCCAATAATGATACCTCCGGCTATTTCTCTTTTAAACTACTTTCTGGTGATTACACACTTGGTGCTGGAGAAAAGCCGCTCCCTCGATGCGATCATCCTCGGGTGATCGTTCTCTCAATACTTACACATCAACAACGACTTCCTGCGATACGGGGATTCGATAAATATCATCTCCCTGTCGCAAACGTAAACAGATGAATTTCGGTTGCGCCAGCTTCAGATAATACCCGTGCGCATTCAACCGCCGTTGCGCCAGTTGTAAGCACATCATCCACGAGCAATACTGGATCTTGAATATTGATCGTAGGAACGAAAACGTTCTTCATATTCACTTTCCGGTACTCGTCGGAAGGGAGCGAGGCATTCGCTGCTACATTTTTTACTCGTTTTAATAACGACTGCCGTGTTCCCCAAGGGACGAGGG
>CAYPSC010000118.1:0-3427 GCA_964413385.1 uncultured Gammaproteobacteria bacterium
GACGTTTCGCTCTCCCAGGGCTTTGATCTTTTCTGTTTCCTGTACGGATTGCGCACCTGGTTGTGGATCCAGTTTGAAGTCCCCCGTATGCACGATGATGCCGCAGGGTGTGTTTACGATCACCCCCATAGAAGATGGGACCGAGTGGGCCACTCCAAAAAATTCTACCTTGAATACACCTAATTGCAGCACGTCATCTGATTTAACCGAAAAAATATTGAGCGGTGGCGAGTCGCGATGATCCTCTTGCCGTTTCTGGATAATGCCGCATGTCAGATCTGTTGCGAAAACGGGTGGATTTCCCAAACGTGGGATCAAATGAGGAATTCCACCAATGTGATCGTAGTGCGCGTGAGTAACAATGACGCCTCGAATGTTTTTTTCCTTATCTTTTAAGTACGAAATATTGGGCACGATATAATCTACGCCCGGCATATCTTCATCCGGGAATTGGAGACCCATATCGATCAGGATGATGTCATTTCCAAACTCCAAGAGAGTCATGTTCCGTCCAACCTCTTCGTTGCCACCCATGACAATAACCTTCAGGCGTTCGCCCTCTGGAATGAGCACGTCCTTATCCGTTCCTGTTTGATGGAATGGTTTATATTTGAAGGCGCTCATCCGCGGAGCAGCAGAAAACGCGCCGCCCATCGGTCCACGTTTGCGTTTTTGAGCGCCGCCACGGCGTTCGCCCTCTTCTTTCGTGAATCCTTGTTTTAAAGACAGGCGCTGATTATGGCCGGTAAATGCGGTTTCCACCTTGCGTCCATGAGTAAAACGAGTGTTCCGGTTACTCGGTCGGCTTTGCCAACCGCGGGAACGCCCTGCGGTGTTCTTGTTCATTGCTTCCATACCAATAATAATTTTTCAGTCTGTGCTTTGGTTTTTGCAAACCAAAGAATAAAAATTTAGATTTGAAACATCTGAAAAAACGAAAAATGAGGAAAAGCCCTTCAAAATCCGCCTTTAATAGTGTCTCACATGTCACGACTTTCGATGAGGTCTGTCTGAGACAGAGCTCAAGCGAAAAGCGTTCATTTGTGAATAGACTATACCATGAACACTTTTTTGCGTCAAGGTTGAAGTGCATCCAGTCTCTATTGGTGGGCGAGGAGGGACTTGAACCCTCATGATCTTGCGATCGCTAGCTCCTGAAGCTAGTGCGTCTGCCATTTCGCCACTCGCCCACAAGGGATGCGCACGTGTGAATGACGCCGCAATCATGACGAAAAAAACGCCCTAGGTCAAGCCGAGCTTGCATTAAAGGGGCAGAGGATTAAGGTAAAAACAAGGCCGATTATTCACTCAAACCTAAAAATTAATTCCAAATTATATGGCACAGACTGTGCAAATGCACGCAACTGGTACCAGCGCATCACTTTTCAGTACGGAGCAGGGATATGCGCGTCCGATCACCTTTATTGCCGGGATTGTATTCCTCGCGCTCGGGATCATTGGGTTCTTCAATAATCCGATTTTTGGGGTATTTGCGACAGATACGTTGCTGAATATCGTCTATCTAGTGACGGGTATTCTGGCTATCGGATTTGCTTTGCCGGATGAAGTTTCGGCCAAGGGGTTTGATAAGGTGGCCGGTATCGTCTATGCGGTCATTGCTCTTCTTGGAATCTTCACACCAGGAAATTCTGTAATAGGAATCATGGCCTCAAATGCGGCTGACATCTGGTTTCAAGCGATTGTGGCAATCGTTCTCTTGTACCTCGGCTTTGTTAGCGCGGTGGCACCTGAGCGGATTGAGCGGACTGGAGCAAAAGCAGAATCCGCGACGGCTTCGCCAACGACCACATCTACGACGTCTCGGTCGCGATTGTGACGACAAAACCAAATATGGAATATGGAACGAAAAACCCCTGCAGGGGTTTTTCTGGTGGTGCCCAGGTATCAAATTTTGTTAAGTTTTACGATCTCGTGAGCAACGGAGATGGACAACGCTAGTGAAGCATGGAAAGAAAAACGCCCGCCAGGTGAATGTCCAGCGGGCGTTGTTGTAGCGTAGGCGAAGGTATATTATCGAGGATCGAGAGGGATGCGATAGGGGTAGTAGGGCGGAATCTCAGTCTCGGAGAGTCCTTCGACGGAGATGGTCCCGCCATTCCCAAAGCGAGCTTTCCTGGCGAATGCGAGACACTGGTAGGAGCCATCCCTGCTGAGTAGGGCGTGCGGGCCCCATTCGGGAAATCCCTTATTGAAGACGAGACTTAGACCGCTGTTGCCGAGCTTTATCGGTTTATTCTGGGAGATGAGGTACTCGACCTCGCCCTTCAGGAAATTCAGCGCGTCATCACCTTCGCCAAGCGGAGGGGAGATCGAGTGCGGGAACTTGACCCGAAGTGTGGCGCTGAAATCGGTGCCAATGGCAAGTTGGACGGGGCGGCCCTTGTAGGTGGCGTATTCGATGACCGTCTCGCCATCCCTCGTCTCTGATTTTGCGTTGCCGAATTCCGCGCGGCTTACCGGAGCGATCCCCGTGTTCGCCGAGCTGGACTTCTCGCCGAGCTGCTCTCGAGTTTGGTGTGGTCGGAGGACGAAGACTGGCATCTCATGCATTTGGGGATCCGGAGTTACGAGGGAGATGAGGAAGTAGCCGCGACTGTGGAGCCAAATCGATCGGCGCGTTGTTTCGATGGAACGAGCACCGTCTCCCTCGAGCCACAAGACATCGAGCGTCTTGAGGGACGGAGGGGTTCCATCGAGACTTTCTGGATAGAGCGTGATGTGCTTCACGTCCACGGTGCCCAGAAGCTCGAACTGAGCGCAGCGGTCTTTCTTCGGGTTGAGCGTGAACTCACCATTCATGACGTTCAAGCAACCGTAGCTTCTGAACTGGACAGCGGGGCCCTTGTACCAGTCCGGAAGACAAATCTTGATTGGGTGGGTGTAGGCGTAGGGGTCAATGGGCGGCGTCTGCTTGGTGCCGTTGCAGCCGCCGAAGACTGCGCCGAAGCTGCAAACCGCGACCACTATGAGAGCACCCAACCACAGCCTGCGAATGAAGCCGAGGAATATGATGCTCGCGATGCCCATGGTGATGAAGTACGTCTTTGTCCCGGCACCGAACCCAATCCCCTCGACAAAAAGGAGGATAAGGAGCGTGATGCCAAAGACTTCCCACGGGTTCTGCTTGATGAGGTTGATGACGTGTTTCATGATCCACCGTCCTTTCACGAATGTCATATCTCGAGTTGTCGAAGCGTGCTACGCTCGATCGAATCCCGTAGCCATTATGACTCACGGCGACCGGACGAGATGTCGTAACCCAATTCTTGGCTTGGTTTGCAACATCTCGGCTGGTCTAGAAAACATAATAGAATAGACAGAAAGTGAGATTCTGTCAACGGTCGGTCTACCGAGAGCGGTGTCATCCGAGGTTCCTGGAATTTGGATATTTTTGCTGTATACAGCG
>CAYPSC010000119.1:0-3316 GCA_964413385.1 uncultured Gammaproteobacteria bacterium
GATCTGCTCCCGACCCAGGACCTGACGCCCGCGCCAGACATCACTCCAAGTAGCGATCTGCTGGTGCCACCGCAAGGCGGGATCGCCATCCGACTCGCATCAACGACGCGGCGATCTACCATCCTGGTCGCCGATGATGTCGTCTGGCAGAACTTCGTACAGTACGATGCGTGGGGCGGCTTGGACGAAAATTTCAAAATCGATCGCCTCAATGTCGTGGCAAAAGGAGACGCGGCCAGCTACGCGGTCATCGCCGTCGCGCAAAACGGCGTCGTAAAGGGAATGTGTCTACTCCCCAGCGGAAAAGACAGTTCCTGCGACGTCGATCTCTCGGCGAGTCCGCTCATCATCCTGAATGGCAGCAACATGACTTCTTTCCAGCTTTTGGCCAAGCTCAATCCGGTCCAGGCTGGCTCGACCGTGAACTACTCCTGGGACAACGCGGCGCGTTCGGGTGCGATCGTCGCGCTCGGGATCAACGCCAACCTCCAAACCGGAGGGTGGGACGCAAACTACGCGGGCAAGCTCAATATCCACGCCACCGGTCTCGCCTCGGGCCAGGAACTCTACGCCACGGGTTCGGCGGTGCATGGCTACGATTTCGTCGTGCGCAAGACGAAGCCGACCATCGTTCGCCTACCGCTCAGCACCACCGCGCTCGTGAGCGGCGCCGACATAGATCTGTACAAATTCCAGGTCAGCACAGATCCAGCGGGGAGCATCGGCCTGAAGAAACTCCGTTTCACGGGCGACTGGAAACAACAGCGACAGGACAGCTTTCAGCTCTGTAACTTCCGGCTTCGACGCGGATCCCAGGACCTATCACAGAACCAGGTAAAAATCACGGCCAGTAATGGGACGGATCTCTGGAACAGCTGCTGGCAAAAGGATACGCTGACGTCAGCTCACCTCTCCGCCGTCCTCGCCAACGAAGACACCGTGAGCGGATCGGGCAACGTCTACACCCTACATGCCACGGTGGTCGGGAGCGCCTCACCCGGTGACACGGTCACCCTCTCCTTTAGCCGGGGAGCAGGTATTGGGCCCCTGCCGGTCACTGGGTGGCTCACAAGCAATGCCAGCGTCGAGCACCGAGGACCGAACATCGGTCTGAACATCGTCTTCGGCCAGGTCTACGAAG
Organism: uncultured Gammaproteobacteria bacterium; assembly: GCA_964413385.1. Classification (GTDB taxonomy): domain Bacteria; phylum Patescibacteriota; class Patescibacteriia; order 2-12-FULL-60-25; family 2-12-FULL-60-25; genus VGLT01. Next base: position 1,142 of record CAYPSC010000119.1, read on the forward strand.
GGGCGATCATCTGGTCCGACCTGTCGGAGATCCCTCACATGGATACCGTGAAGGGCAGCCTCGATTGGGCCTGGGACGATTTGGTCGAAGATCTGACCCAAACCCAATTCCTCTCACGGTAACCGGCCAATCTCGTTCGTCTTCTTCGGAGCCGACGATACGCTCACCACGTGTCGCTCGGCTCCAAACAAAACCCCCTCAGCATAACTAGTTGAGGGATTTTTGTTTTATCTAGGACTTGCACCTTTGGCGCTCTGCTTTGTCAAAACCTCCGGTGCTCATGCTCGGCTTGTCGAGCTTTTCGCTTCACTTCAACCTTCGGTTGAAGCTCGCGTTCAGCTCGACGCCTGCGCTTGCTCGCTTCACTCGCACCATGAATCGGTTTTTCCTCGCATAGCATCCAAACGCATAAGTCCTGTTACCAGCTAGCAGCCCGTGGACAAAATTTGAAAAAGTCGCTACATTCGGCCGCATGGGAAACCGAAAAAAAATAAAAAAAATGCGTATTCTGGCGATTGAGACGAGCTGTGACGAAACAGCCATCGCTCTCGTCGAATTTGAAAAGAACGGGACTCCGGTTCGTGTTTTAAAGAATCTTATTTCTTCCCAAATTCCCATTCATCAAAAATATGGCGGCGTTGTGCCAGAAGTTGCCGCACGTACGCATGTGATGGAAATCGTGACGCTCTTGGATGAAGCGTTTGGTTCAAAGCTCAAAGCCCAAGGCTCGAAGCTTCCCTTTGATGCCATCGCTGTTACGCGCGGCCCTGGACTCGCCACCGCACTCCGCGTCGGACTCGAGACAGGACGAACGCTCGCCTACGCCCTAAACAAACCCATCGTTGGCATCAACCATCTAGAAGGACACATCGCATCCGCCTGGCTCAATACCGAAAACCGACGCGCGTGGCAATTTCCTCTTCTTGCTCTGATTGTTTCCGGTGGACACACGGAACTCGTGCTCATGAAAGATTTTTGTCAGTACAAGATCGTTGGGCAAACGCGCGACGATGCGGCAGGTGAAGCGTTTGATAAATCAGCAAAGCTCATGGGACTTCCCTATCCTGGCGGGCCGCAGATCGCCAAACTAGCGGACGGAGGAGATGCAAAGGTATTTGAATTGCCGCGACCCATGATGAAACATGATTCATTTGATTTTAGCTTTAGCGGATTAAAAACAGCCGTTCGCCAAACACTTGAAAGGCACCAAAACATATCCAAAAAACAGAAGCAGGATTTCACCGCGTCGTTACAACAGGCCATTGTTGACGTGTTGATAGAGAAAACATTGCGTGCGGCAAAGAGATTTAAAGTGAAAGGTGTGCTTGTGGTTGGCGGCGTGTCAGCAAATAGAGAATTACGCCGGCAACTAGGCGAACGGATTGTGCGAGAGCTGAAAGATGTTGCTTTTCTTCCATCTGACCTCGCCTATATCACAGACAATGCTGCCATGATTGCTACTGCGGGTTTTTGGCGTCTCCAAAAAGGAGAAAAACATGATTGGAAAAAAATGGACGTGGATCCGGAATGGAATTTGGAATAAATGTGTACGGACACAGCACGCTGTGTCCGTACAAAAACTGGCAAACCACCATGAAACAGACAAATAAAACAATCTACAGGATCAAGCGTTTAACTGACTGGGATATCCTGGCAAAACGAATTACGTTGGCGTTAAAGCCTGGGATGATTTTGGCGCTCTCTGGTCCCCTGGGAGCTGGTAAAACAACGTTTGTGCAAGCACTCGCAAAAGCATTGGGCGCAAAACAAACCCCGCGTAGCCCGACTTTTTCCCTCGTACGGACATATCGCGTTTCCCGTGGTGAAATCAGGCGCTTGGTCCACGCGGATGCCTATCGCATTGAACATTCTCGTGATTTGTTGGCTTTAAATTTGAATGAAGAGTTGGCCGAACCAGGAACCGTGCTAGCACTGGAATGGCCAGAGCAGGTTAATACGTGGCTCAAACAACAACCGCTTGTTTTATCTGTGAAACTCAAATTACTGCCATCCGGTGAACGCGATGTGGTATATTAAGCACCATTGGCAGCCGGGTCCCAGACGACCGAATGGAGGAAGCTGCTAATAGGAGACGTCACTCCTACTTAATTGGCGTTCGGCTTGGCAAACCGAAGGATCTAACAACAGGTGTCCGCTAAACTGTCGGGTGGCAGA
>CAYPSC010000120.1:0-3306 GCA_964413385.1 uncultured Gammaproteobacteria bacterium
TCTGTAGATGCAGAAAGAGAACTCTCTTTTTTATGGAAAAAAATATCTTCCTATGAGGAATGGCCTGGATTAAAAAAATCAAAAGCTTACCAGGAGACAAGAATTAAAATCGAGACTCTCAAAGAATCTTTTGAGTTAGAACGAGAAGACTTAGACGAACTACTAGAAGCAATCCGAGACGCGAGAAAAGCGGCAGCTAATTATAAATTTACCTTGAGAGCAAGACGTCCCAAGGCGGTTATCGAAGCCCATAAAAAAGATTATCTTGAAAAAATAAAAACCGTAGAAAAGAAGGTCGGGCTCAAACAAAACTTCCAAACGCTCATGGGACGATACGAGGAAGCGGCAAACACGTGGCGCAGTGAATCAAAAAGCTTAGGCAAGCTAGAAATGGAAATCAAGGACGAAGAAACAAACTATCTTAGTTGGCAAGAAGCAAGAGAGTTCACAAGAGAGCCCCTGGCTGCAACACAAAAATATCGAGACGCTCTCAAAATGAAAGACTCGGTAGCCGTCTTCAAATCCATGGATGCCTACGAAGCAGCGAGACTAAAAATGGAAACTTATTTGAAGGAACATTCAAAGGCAACGGAAATGAAGTCCGAGTGGCGAAAACTTTTAGAGGAGATAGACGCTCTTGAACGTGAACGTATCTCAAGCAAGACTAGTGTTCAAGAAACAAAAGAAACCGAAGGAACAACCCGTACCCCGAAAGATAAACCTAAAAAAGTTTCCGAAAGAGGAGAGGATACAGTAGAAGAGACCGCACTAGAAGACACTGGACCGAGCCTAGAACGAGTCGTTGTCTATGCCTCAAAATGGGCAGAGGATCTCCATGACGGTAAAGTATCTCTCACTGAAGCAAGGAGAGCCTGGAAGGCATATAGCATCAATGTAAGATCCGCGGAAAGGAGAGGAAAAGATACAAGAAAGGCAAAACAAGAGCTGACCAAACTCGAGGAAAAAATAGCCGAACAAGAAAAACCATTAAGAGCAGCAGCTTAACGAGGCATCAAAACTCCGCCCTAGGGCGGAGTTTTGTTATATCAATTTCATAAGTCCTTCAAAGGACTATTTCCGCTTCTTTGCCTCTTCCACCGCCCCTTGAATAAACATTTCTTTCCCCATCATCGTTTGCTCCTTCTCTCCATGGACACGTACCGTCAACTCTCCCCCGCTCACCTCTTTATCTCCCACCACCAGCATGCGTGGATACTTCATCTTCTCTCCTTCACGGATCTTCTTTCCGACAGATTCAGAAGATGCATCAACCGTGGTACGCAATCCATAACCGGATAACTCTTGCGCTAATTGCTTGGCGAACTCCACATGGCGATCTGCCACCGGTAAGATCGCGACTTGAACCGGGGCGAGCCACAAAGGAAACGCGCCAGCATAATGCTCGATGATGATTGATAAAAAGCGCTCAATAGATCCCATGATAGCCGCATGGATCATCACAATCCGTTCACGTTCCCCCTGCTCATTAATACACACAAGGTCAAAACGCTCCGGCATATTGACGTCGAGCTGAATCGTCGCTACCTGCCACTGACGACCAAGCGAGTCTTCAGCCATAAAATCCAACTTGGGCGCATAGAACGCCGCCTCACCCAATCCCTCAAAGTATTCCGTATCGTTCTCTGCCGCAATTTCACGCAACACCTTTTCTGCCTTATCCCAGTGCTCTTGGTTACCCAAATATTTTTCCGGATGCTGCGGGTCACGCAAAGAAAGGCGGAGCTTAAGCTTCAGATGAAAAGTGCCATAAAACACGTGAACAATATCCCAAATTTTTTGGATTTCCTCTTTCGCCTGCGAAATACGACAAAAGACATGCGCGTCATCTTGAGCAAAAGCACGAACGCGCGACAAACCAGAGAGCTCACCAGATTGCTCATCGCGATAGCACGTCGTGGTATTCGCATACTTCTGCGGAAGTTCCCGGTAGCTCCACAAACGACGCGCATAAATCTGCGTATGATGCGGACAATTCATGGGCTTCATGGCAAACTCATGACCCTCGCGCGTCTTGATCTTAAACAAATCATCTTTATATTTATCCCAGTGTCCGCTGGTTTCGTACAACTCCTTTTTGGTGATATGCGGAATCTCCACGCGCTCATACCCGCGCGCGGAACGCAATTCCCACACAAAATCATCCAACAACCGACGCAAAATCGTTCCCTTTGGAGTCCACAGAGGCAATCCAGGCCCAACCAAATCCGAAAAAGTAAAGAGATCCAACTGCGGTCCCAAAATCTTATGATCACGCTTCGCCGCCTCCTCTGTCATCTTCTCAAAGTCATCCAATTCTTTTTGGGTCGCAAAGCACCATCCGTAAATACGTTGCATTTGTGGACTAGTGTCTTTCCCGCGCCAATACACACCCGAAACTTTTGTCAATTTCCATACGCCTATATCCTTCGCTTCTATCACATGCGGCCCACGGCATAAATCCACAAACTCACCTGTACGGTAAATCGAAACGACACCAACGTTTTGCGGATCCACGTCTTGTGCCTCCTCAGCATTCACCTTTGTCGTACCTTTGGTTTTCAAATCCGAAAGCAGCTCAACCTTGTATTCCTGGCCCATACCCTTAAAAAGGGTTATCGCCTCATCAATCGGCAACTCTTCACGGACAAATACAGGATTCTCGCTCATCATCTTCCGCATTTCTTTATCAATGGCCGCCACATCTTCAGCCATCACCGAACGCCCAATATCAATATCATAATAAAAGCCGTTTTCCACAACAGGTCCGACTCCAAACTTTGCCTCTGGAAAGAGGCGTTTGATAGCTGCAGCCATCGCATGCGCCGCGCTGTGGCGGCGAACTTCGATTGGATATTCCATAGGAAGATAATCTCTATAAGGCATTATAGAAAAATAAAAAACGAAACCACTTAAATTAGTTTCGTCGGGACCCCCGCGCCTTTTTGAAAAACGCAGAGGCGGTTCCACCCGCCTTCCCTCGTAACATACGAGGACACTTCATTTGCTTTAGGGCTTACGCGTTTGGTTACTATGCGAGGAAAAACCGAGGAGCGAAATTGGAGGTATTAAGAAATACGACGTTAAGCACCAAAGGTTTTGACAAAGCAGAGCGCCCAACGCGTAAGCCCTGTTATTTGTCCACGCTGGTTCGTTACGCCAGAGATAAACTCACTATATAAAACCACTGTCTGCGCGTCAAATAGTGGACGCTTACTCAATCTTCAAATCAATGTGGTCTTTCAAACTCGGCACCTTTTGCACCCACGATGGGCGAATGGTGATCTCAACATCTTGTACGCCCTGCAC
>CAYPSC010000121.1:0-3275 GCA_964413385.1 uncultured Gammaproteobacteria bacterium
GCGATGATCACCGTGATCACAGCGATAATGACGAAGTACGGAAATGCCACAATCTCATATTCGATAAAACCAAGGAATACCGCGGCTAAACAAATCAAAAACTGCCGCACCGTGATCGGCCCAAGAATTTTATCTTCTTTATCTAGGAATTGTGGAACAACGAATTTGTCAGGCATAGGAAGGGAACGAGTTTGTAGTTTGTAGCCACAGCTATCGACTACTTACTACTAGCTACTGACTACTCTCACTAAAACTGCAAATGACTATTCAAAGCAATAATAGCACCCAATTCTGCTGCGGTTGGCAGACTTGGATCTTCCACACGTTTTTCATCCACGAGTTGGGCCACTGGCTGTCCCGAGGAGAAGCTCTCCGCTACCAGACGCAGATATTGCCGTTGCAAGGGCGATCTGCGCCATGCTTCAACACCCTCAGTCCAACGATCGAACGATTCGGCTTTTAAGGTATCCAACTTTTGCTGAATTTTGGCAGCAGCTTCGTCCGGATTTTTTGAGAGACGCCGAAAGTCGGCAATTGACATCTTCACAAGCTCATCTGCTAGACCAACAAGCCTCGCCGGTGGCGGCGTAATCCCATCGATCGAAGGGCGCACAGGCGATTCAACGCTCGCATTTAGAAAACCGAGTGACGGATTCCCCTCTGTTTTTTTCGATCCTTCTGGTTGCGCATCCTGACGCGTCACAAACACATCTTCCGCTCGCAGGCCATGAACTTTTTCCTGGAACCATTTGGCGTGCTCCTCACTCTCACGACGCTTCCGTTCTTCCGTTTTTGCCAGTTGTTCTGTTTTCATAGCTTCGATCTCTTTCCGTTCCTCTGCTTCGATCTGTTCATGGTATGTTTGATAGGCCTGTTCGATGATTCCGGCCACACGTTCAGCCTCTTCAACGGATAGACCAACCCCACCAACCCTTGTTTCGCGCGTGAGCAAGGCCTTGGTTTGTATGCCATTTCGCACATCACGCAATCGCGTCGAAATTGCATTCTGCAAACGCCGCATCAAATACCCATCCAACGAGAGACCTACCCGCTGCATCGTCGATTCAACCGCCTGGTCAACAACCGTCGTAGGTGCAACCGTACGCGCGATCGGAGCTCCTTCCTCCCCCTCTGTAGGGACTGCCGCAGTCGCTTGCATAATCTGCGCACGACGCGCTCCAGCTTCGCGTTCTTCGTTCACCATCCAATCAGCGTATTCTTGCTCTGAAAGAACTTGCGTCGTTGTCAGAAATGCGAGCATGGTATCGACGAATGCGGCCACTTGCGCTGGACTTAATCCAATACCCCCTTCTGATTGATTCCGCGACAAAATTTCCCTGACTTGCTCAATCGTGCGTACACCTTTGAGATAAGAGACAAAAATCTCGCGCGTACGACGAAACAATTCTTCGGCAAGAATACTGATTTTTGCTTGTGCGACAATTCGGCGCACAGCCGCTCCATACGAAACCGGTCGCAGAGAGATACGCGGGACATTTTGAATATCTACCAACGAGACGCCTAACTCCTGCAAGCGTCCTTCCACATCCCATTCGACAAGATCCGCCATGGGGAGAACAACGTGGAACAACACCGCCTTTTCGACATCCTCCGGCTTTCGATCGCCGGCAAGGCGCTTGATTACATTCTTAAAATCCTGCCGCGGCATTTGCGCAAAGACCGTTTCCCACACCACATCCATCACGCGGTCCCACGCATCATTTTCATAAGCCAAAGCCTTTTGAGCCGTGTGTTCATCCTGAATCGAGCGCTTGTCCAGAAGATAATTCCGAACGCTCTCCGGCGCCGCCGTAAAGTGAGCAAGCCATGTCTTACTATCCATAACGTAAGTCTATGTCGTTCTCGAACCGGGATTCCCTTGTTGAATTGCCGCGCGTAATGCCCGAACCATCTCCGTATTTATCCTAGCCTCTCCCACTAAATAATTCCTCAGTTCAACAATATGCTCCTCCGCACTACCTGGAGCCGGCGTCCCTCTAGCGGAAATCTGTTGAGTAAGCAAATGCAGTGAGTCAATAAAACTTAGAACATCCTCCTTTTGACTCTTCTGAAGATCAGCGAAGTTCTCGACAATCACTCTCCCCACGTCTCTAGATGCTGCCGCATCCATCACAGCTAAACGAATATCAGGCTTTAAATTATCCATATTGCTCATAATTGACTGGATCTGACCCATAGCCGCCTGCAACCCCGCAGTGCCAGATCCACCAGGAGCAGTCGCGATTCTAGCATCAAGCACCGCTCGATCAACCAGAGCAGAGACCGTAGCTCGGGCATTCGGTAAGTCCTGCACCTCGCGCACATCTCCGCCTGCTCCAACAAAATCCCTCAACGAAGCCAAACTCGAACCACCAGAGGCTACAAAACTCCTTCGACTACTCACGAGCTGATTATTTTCGACCAAATCACCGTTCCGACCGAACGTACGCACACTTCCACGAGCTCCTTTTTGGAAGGTCATTGCCTGCAAGTCTCGCTGATTGATCGTGGCCGTGCCTCTATTCTTATAATGACCCACAAGAGCATCAAGGTTCTTTTCTTCAGGCTTCCCCTTGTGTTCTTCTTTAAACTTGGCAAGCAGTATGTCATCTACACCCGTCACATTTTTTGCACCATCTACTTGGATCGCCCCTTCCGGCAACATCGCCATTAATACTTCAGCACTCGACCACGCTTCTGGCGAGAGATTCTTAACCTTTTCCGGATCCTTGCGGATCTTGTCAAGCAGTGCCTTCCGTTTATCAGCATTCTCTTCAAGCATTGGGTTCTTCTCCCTCATCTTATCAATTTCTGCCAATTGTTCTTTTCGTCCCTCTTTCTTATCTAGCTCACCTGCCTGCGATAAGAACTTGGCCGCCTCATAATTCGCTTGATTCATCGCAAGTGAAGCTGCCATTCCTTTAATCTCGTCATCCTGTTTCTTTTTATAGGTCCCCCCCGAGGCTATCGCAGCCCTCACCTTCTGGTCCTCATCAGCATTAATCTTATCTTCCCATTGTTTGGCAAATTCTTTTGTCCGCTTAAAGCGCGATTCGTCGGAAGCGAACGCTTGGGCCATATCCGCCCAAGCAGCCTTTTGTGCCATGGTCGCCGTTACTCCCGGCCTTGTTGCCGCAAGAAACTCCTGCTGTTGCTTTGGTGACATGTGCTTCATGTCTACCTTTTGTTTATCAGCTTCATCCCGTTGTTGTTTTCGAATTGACCCCTCTGCACGTGCCAAGCCTACGTTCGCAGCTGTTAAACCAGGAATATAC
>CAYPSC010000122.1:0-3204 GCA_964413385.1 uncultured Gammaproteobacteria bacterium
CATCAGGAGATGGGTTAAAGCGGTGCTTGGCGGAGTACTTGTCGCAGAGTTTGCCAGCATTGACGAAGCGCTGATCGCCCTCAACGAATCAGACCCACCAGACGTCTTGCTATGCGATGCCTGTGTCCACGGAACAGACATCGATACCATTCCCGTGATCGAAAAATTTGCTCGCCTGGGAACCCGTGTGATCGGCATGTCTGGCAACATGAGTTTTGCCGCAGATATGCGGGCGGCGGGGGCAGTGGCCTTTATCCCGAAGCCGCTTTCGACCGATCGTCTCTACGGGGAGATTCTTTGGCCCCTTTCATAGGCCATCAAACTCGCACAAGCCGCCCCGATACTACTGGGGCGGCTTTTTCATCACTCTAGTTTGAATAATTGAATTGCATTATTCGTGGTCATCTCGGCAACTTCTTCCAGGGCTAGGCCTCGAACGCGGGCAACGTATTTTGCCACTTCTTCGACATAAGCCGGCTCGTTTCGTTTCCCCCGAAACGGGATGGGAGCAAGATATGGCGCATCCGTTTCGAGCAGCAAACGGTCCAGCGGTATGCGTTCCAGCGTGCAATTAATCGCGTCTTCTGGTTTGGAATTTTTCCGTGGAGGAAAGGTAATGATTCCATTGACTGCAATGTACATTCCCAAATCCAATAATCGTTTGGCCTCTTCCCAGGTACCGGTAAAAGAATGAACCACGCCCGTCACCTTCCTCCCAGCAGAAAATCCTTGTTGCAAGAGCTCTGCCAATCGAGGAAGAGCTTTTCGGCAATGGATAGCGAGTGGCAAATTTAACTCATGTGCCACGGCGAGGTGCTGAAGAAAAGATTCCTCTTGTGCCCGTTGAGCCTCATTACGTTCACGGCCTTCGTCAATACGGATAAAATCTATCCCTGTCTCGCCAATAGCTACAACTTTCTTGGAAGACTGGGCGATCATTTTCAGACGAACCACATCCAGAGATGATTCTTGAACCTCTCCCTCATTCTCGTCATGGAAATCAGAAGTAAGATGTTCGGGATGCAAACCAACCGATATCCAGATACCAGACAATGATTCGGCAAAGGCTATCCCCTTTTCACTATTCGTAAGACTCGTGCCAATGGTGATGACCCAGATATTCTTTTCGCGTAAATGCGCTAATACCTCGTCTCGATCATGCTCGTACGAGGGAAAATGCAAATGACAGTGAGTGTCGATGAGGTAAGGTTTCACAGTAAATAGCCAAGACTGACGTAAAAAATATGTTCTGTGTATCTCGCAACCGTTGAGTGTGACGCCCAGTCTATCAACGTTGGATGCAGATGCAAGCTGAGAATAAGATAGACACTCGACCCAACAAGAACCAATCCTTCCGCAAGACCGAGCAGCGCACCCAGAAGACGATTGATGGTCGATACGAGAGGTAGTACGGTCACGATCTTGAGAAGATAAGCCACAAGGCCGAGCAGCAATCCAAGCAAACGATCAATGATCAGGAAGATGATGATGAAAACGATAAAATGCAGCAAACCTGGATTCATGTGGATGTACTTGGCGAGAATATCCGCAAGCCATCCGGACCAAGCACGTGCCACCCAAAAACCAATCACCGCACCAATGAGCTGACCAAGAGTTACCACAAAACCCTTGCGCCAACCATTCATAAAGAACAGCGCAAGAAGAACAATTAAGACAATATCTACCGTGTTCATGATATCCAGGATACCGTTTTATGCCCGTTCTTCCAATCGAGGAAAAAGGATTTCTGGTTCCGGCAGACTCGTTCCGGGTTCTAGTTGGCCCCAGGTCAGTGCCTTATCCCAACCTTTTTTCAATTCTTGATCCACGTTCAATCCAAGTTGTGAAAATATTTTTTTTGATGTCTCTGGCATGACCGGATGGATCATCCAGGCATACCAACGGCAGGCCTCCAGTAATGCATACAAAATTTGACCAACCGCTTGCGGATCATTTTTTACCAACTTAAAGGGCTGAGTTTCTTCGATGTATTTGTTTGCTTGAAACAAGCTTGACCAAATAATCTCTAGCGCCTGATCGCAGCGATGCGACTCATAAGCTCGCGCCGCCTCCCCGGGAACCGTTTCAATGCCAAAACGAGTAATTTCAACGCGCGGTGGAACCTTTTGATCGAAATACTTACGACTCATATTCACCACCCGGTTCACCAAATTGCCAAGCGTGTTGCCGAGATCAGATGCATAACGTTCCTTTAAGCGCACCATGGAGAAATCCCCATCCTCACCGAATGGAATCTCACGCAGCAAAAAATAGCGCAATGCATCGATCCCATAGTCTGCCGTTAGCTCGCGGGGATCGATCGCGTTTCCAAGTGACTTAGAAATTTTTTGACCGTTGATCGTAAAGAACCCATGCGCGAACACTTGGTGCAAAATTTTAGGATTCCCCTGATCATTCCGCAACCATTCATCCTGCTTTGCGGCACTCATTAACATAGCCGGCCACAAGGCACAATGAAACTTGATAATATCCTTCCCGACAAGTTGCAGATCTGTTGGCCACCACTTTTTAAACAGAACCTCATCCGTCCCATATCCGACGACCGTCATGTAGTTGAGAAGGGCATCAAACCAGACATACATGCGCTGGGAAATATCTCCCGGAACAGGGATGCCTACGGGTACCGCTTTCGCCGCGCGACTGATTGAAATGTCATCTAGATGATCATTCACATAATTACGCACCTCTCGGCGGCGCGACTCGGGCATAACAAATGACGGGTGATCGACGAGTTTGAGCAATTCTTGACGATAACGGGAAAGCCGAAAAAAATAATTCTTCTCTTTGAGCCTTTGTAACTCTTTATTTGGATGAAGAGGACAATGACTATCGACGATTTCGGATTCGATCTTAAATGCCTCGCACCCTACGCAATACCACCCCTCGTATTCTCCTTCGTAGATATCCCCATTTTGCTTTACCGCATTCCAAAAACGCTCTACTCCTTTTATATGGCGCTCTTCTGTTGTTCTAATAAAATCATCAAATGTAATCCCAAGGTCGTGCCACGTCGTTCTCCAGATATCAGCCATACGATCTAAATATCCTTGAAGGTTCGACTCTCCGGCTTTTTCCATGGCTTGTACATTTTTCTGACTATTCTCGTCAGTACCAGTCACCAAACAAACATCCTCCAGTCGCAGGCGATGAAAACGCGCTAAGGCATCAGCCACGATTGTTGTA
>CAYPSC010000123.1:0-3196 GCA_964413385.1 uncultured Gammaproteobacteria bacterium
GTATTATGTTTTTGGACCTCTGAGAGCGCAAAAACCTTGTCCGTCTGCGGCAATACATCAAGCGTGCTACTGCTCGAACTTCCATTCCCGTTTGCCCCGGTAGACGAAGCGCATCCCGCACCGAAAAGAACTAACAGAACAAAGCCAGAAAAGAACGCATTCATGGTCCTCATAAATTTTCTTTATCTTTTAAGCATAGGATCGAGCACCGGTCATGATACATCCATTCTAGGGATTTGTAGAGGTCGCTGGTCGAATCTGAATCAATTGAGCCGTTACACTTCCGTCTGAATTCGCTGGACCATTCACCGTCACCGTGGAACCCACTGCAATATCATTCATTGAGTTTTCTATGGCCTTTATCGCACGAGTTGATGTTGCGTAAAATACGATTTTTGATCCACCATCACGCAACTGGATGGTCAGACTTTTATCATCTTTCTTCATAACCTCGCCAGAGACGCCACCAAAACGGTTCCCTTGGTCCTGACCCACTCCTCCACCGAATACACCATTACTCCCTCCCAAGCGCCGACCTCCCACGATCTGAGCAAACGGAGTTCCTGATGTTGACGCATGACTTTTCCCATAAACGAGACCGCCATAAAAAGCACCGCCACCCACGACAATCAACGCCCCAATGAACCCAACAAGTTTGTTTTTCATATAAGAGGTAAGAGTAAGGCTAATCATTTTCATTTTTATTCATGACGTAAAGCATCAATTGGATTCAATCGCGAAGCACGTCGCGCCGGGTAATAGCCAAAAACCAAGCCAATGCCAGTCGAGACGCTAACAGCTAGCAATACGGACGATAAACTAACAACTGCCGGTAAAAAGGCGAGGCGGCTAATGGCCGAGGCTAAAAACCACCCAAGCAAAATACCAATGGCACCACCCAAGAAAGTGAGCGCGACCGCTTCCATGAGAAACTGGACACGAATATCGCCCTCTTGGGCACCAATCGCTTTGCGTAGCCCGATCTCGCGCGTACGTTCCGTTACCGTCGTCAGCATCATATTCATAATACCGATACCGCCGACTACGAGTGAAATAGCCGCGACGGCGGCTAAAAACAAGGTAAAGGTTCCGACCACCGTGGAAAGGGCGCTCAAAATATCTTCTTGCGAGACGATCGAGAAATCCGCCTCACTCACCCGGTGTTTGATTATGAGCGCATCTGTCGCCGCCTGTTTAATATCATTCATCTGCTTTTTGTCTTGCACACTGATGGAAACTGTTGAGAGAGACTCACTCCCTGTTAAAATCTTCTGCATCGTCGACAGGGGCACGAAAATCATGTCATCAGGTCCGGAAAAGCCGGCACCGCCTTTTGCGCTCAATACACCCACCACCTGAAACAACGCTTGATTGATGCGGATCGTTTTCCCAACCGGATCTTGGTCTGCAAACAAGTCTTGCACTACGGTTGCCCCAAGGACTGCTTCTCGTCCAAGGCTGCGGGAAGATTCGGTCAGGAAAGAACCATCAGCAACACTAAGATTATGGACCGTAAGATACTCCGGCCACGCTCCCGTGACGGTCGTATTTGTATTATTTCCTGTAGGAGATGCAACCTGAAATCGACGCGAGAGCTCGGGTGACACCGCCGCAACACCGTTTAATGCTTGCAATACAGGGATATCCTCACTCTTCAAGGTTTGCGCTGAACCGCGGCCAGCAGAGACGACCCCTCGTCCGGGCTGGACCACTCCCGGCAGCACGGTTAGTAGGTTTGATCCGAGACCTTCGATGCTTGATTGAATACTTTTCTGTGCGCCGTGCCCAAGGGCAACCATAGCGATGACAGATGCGATACCGATCACAATACCAAGGACCGTTAAAAACGATCGCACCTTGTTCGCTGATAATGCGAGATAAGTTTCTTCTAACAGATCGGTGATCAGCATACTAGGTTTCATGAGCGATCCTCCGGGTGTGGTTGCCCTCTTCCTTCACGATGGCTCCATCGCGCAGATGGAAAATACGTTGTGCATGCTCTGCTACATCCCGTTCATGCGTAATCAAAATAATCGTTCGCCCTTCTTGATTTAAGCGTTGGAAAGTCCCGAGAACAATTTCCCCTGTTTTGCTATCCAAATTTCCTGTCGGTTCGTCAGCTAAGATCAGTGATGGGTTGTTCACCAGGGCCCGGGCAATGGCCACACGTTGCATTTGCCCCCCCGAAATTTGATTTGAATAGTGTAAGAAATGTTCTTCTTGCATTCCTGCGGACATCAACGCTTGTTTAGCCCGTGTCTCACGTTCGCCATGCGGAACTCCCGCGTAAACAAGCGGCAACATCACATTACGCAAGACTGTTGCGCGAGGCAAAAGATTGAACGATTGGAAGACATACCCAATATGACCGCGGCGGATGAGCGATAGTTCGTGCGCATCCAATTTGGAAACGTCCTTCCCATCCAATAAATATTTTCCGCTCGTAGGCGTATCGAGTGCACCCAAAATATGCATGAGAGTCGATTTACCAGAACCGGATGGCCCCATGATGGCCACGAATTCACCATCTTGCACGGTGAACGTCACACCTTTTAAGGCGTGATATTCAATGTTGCCATTGCGGTAAATTTTTTGAATATCATGGATTTCAATCATACAAAAACCTCATCCACCAAACCTACGATTCCCCCCACCAGTCCCTCCTCCGGTCAAGCCAGGAATCCTCAAGCCACCCGATGATGATGTTTGAGCATTCGATGCCGTCGTTCCACTGATCGTCTGGGTGATAACCCTGACCCCTTCGGTAAGTCCACTGGTAATTTCCGTTAAAGCATCGTTCGCTGAGCCGACTTCAACATCCTGACGTTGCGGATTTACGACGGTGGAATCCGTATTTGCCACATCAGGCGCGACGCCAGAAACAACCTCCACATAGCGTTGATTCCCCTGCGTCTTTACTGCGCTATTTGGCACGGTCAACACATCTGGCTTCACATCCGTCACAACAGCAGCACTCACGCTCATACCCGGGCGGATACGCGCATCCTGCGTATCAAAATTAATCTTGACCGTGTAATTCACTACGCCCTGGCTTGATGCTCCAATGGTTTGCATTTCTGCCACCTGTCCCGTAATGCTCAAGCTCTGGATCGCATCAAAGGTTAGCGTCGCTTTTTGACCTACCAGTATTTTTGCTGCATATAATTAGTTAAAAGGAACAAAAGCAATATTTTTT
>CAYPSC010000124.1:0-3173 GCA_964413385.1 uncultured Gammaproteobacteria bacterium
CGGGTTGATGACATTTATCTCCTTTAGTCTCAAATACTCAAACAGTTTACGGATAGCTATGCCCACTGGGATAAGGCTATTCTGATCCCAACCTAAGACGAGCATGGAATTTAAATAACCTACAATATCCTCCAGGGAAATGGCATTAACCTGAGGATTTCTAAGATATAAACAAAAAGTACGGAGATAGTGATTATATCCGCGGAGAGTGCCTTTCTTCACCCCAAGAGTTTTCCACTCATCAAAGCGTTGTATTGCTTCGATTAAATACATAAAACCGTTGATTTACTTCCGCTCACTTGTTTAGGGTTTGCGGTTTCGATCAACGGCGGCATAACCTTAACGAATACGTTAAGAATTGCAAATCACCGTAACGGACCGCTTGTCTAAACAACTCCGCATGTACGGACGGCTTCTCTCAAAGCCACAAGCGTATCGGTTTCATCTATGCATCAAACGTCTGTCAGAACAATATACGTATAGAACAAAAATAGAACAAGGTACGATTTCTCTTTATATTTTCATCATAAAAAAGTTATGTGGATAAAAAAGGACACCCAGTGGTGTCGCTACCCAACAGGGGCGTTTTACCGCCGAAGTTGTTTTAACTGGGTGCCCTTCAATCGGCGTTAAACATCAAAAAACTAGTTGGAACACCCAAGTTGAATAGCGACGCCGATAGACTAGCATGGAATAAAAACTTTTTCTAACGATACCTATTGGGTGTATTTGATTATGCACATGGTAGGTGGTAATCCCATTTTTATTGCTCTATTTTTATTGCCTCTTTGCATTAAAATAACAAATGAGAAAGAAAGCGAAGAAGTCACCAAACAATATTTTTATCGGTCTGCTTCTAAACATCGCTTTCCATATCTCGCTTTCTCTACTGGACGGATGCAATTTAATGATCTGGATTGGTACGCCTGGGGAGAATGGAAGCTCCCTGATGGTTTGGGGAGTTTTTCATTCATGTTTTTCAACCGCTCACTGAAAGGTGGGATCCATAAGCACCGCTCTTCCTTACGAGGGGCGGTTGAAATGCATGGATAGCTCTATGTTTTTTACCCTAGGTATTCTCACTGGTATTGCCCTCTGCGTCTTTATTATCGGCTTTGAAACACGTCATCATCCTGAAATAATGAAAAAAGTCGAGAAAGAATCAGCACGTCTTCTGGGAGAAAAGAAACGCCAAGCAGAAATCTATTTTCCCCTCCCAGAGAATATTCTTAAACGGGAGCAGCTTATCAAAGAAAACGAAAAAATGGGAAAGGATACCCCCTTGAATGATCTACTGGATGTATGACCCTAGAGGAAGCATGGCGTTGGTCTAATGAGGAAAATAAGTGTTCAGCCAATAAACTCTGTGGTTTCGATCCAACTTTCGAGAATGACGAGATCCTCATTGAACATTGTCGCTTCTGTAATAAGAGGCTCATGTTCAATAAAGTAGATGGAAGAATTGATAACAAGCGTTATCTACGAGCTCATACCAGAGACACGCTTCAACCTAACGGAATTACAGGAAGACTTTTCAGGGAAATCTACGGTGTCTCCCCCATCAATAAGGTCAATGAGATTAAAAAGATTAAAGGGAATAGAAAGACGGAAGATGATTGGATTGCAGAAGCCAGAGATACCTACAAGACAGTGAAAAAACTCAGTCCTTGGCAGCTTGAGGAAGAGTATAGAAAAATTCACGCTCATGCACATTAGTCAAAAGGTTTTAAAACGAATGCGGAATGTTATTGAAAACATGGTCCTAGATTTTTGTCTTCAATTCTGTGAGACGGAACAGGAGGAAGAAGCCATGATTCAGGCAACGCATAAGCAAAGGGTCGAGTTACTAGAAAAAGCAGGTTTTACTCTTCCCCCAGAAACTAGAACTTGGAACTAAAATGCCGACATTACGACAAAGAAAATTAGCTAAAAACATCATTGAAAGCTTTGATTCTAAGGAAATACCTACTGTTAAGGCTTTAGCGGTTTCTAGCGGCTACTCTTTAGAGTCAGCGGAGGCTCATCCGCATGAGTTAATTCGTGCAAAAGGTGTACAGGATGCGTTAGCTGAGTATGGATTCTCTGAGGAGAATGCAAAGAAGGTGGTTGCAGAGATTCTCTTGAATCCAGAGAACAGTGCTAGAGATCGTTTAACCGCTGCTGATATGACAATGAAGGTCTTTGGTTCTTATGCTCCTGAGAAAAAAGAAACGAAAAACCTCAATGTTTCCGTCTCCGTTGATAGCGATAAGGCGGAACAGTTGCGTCAGGAATACGAAGCGAAGTTGCGCGAATCCTTACTAGAGGAAAACAATGAATCTGAGTGATTATTCTATTCATGCTTGGCTTCAAGAGCATCGAGTAAAAACAGAAGCTGGCATCCCTCTTTCTTTCAAAGATCACCTTTTCTGGTTCGATGTTTTGAGCGATTGGTCGCCTAAGCAAGTCTGGTTGAAAGCAGCCCAACTTGGGGGATCAACAGCGGCGATTCTCAAGTCCATGTATGCGATCGATAAAAAACATTTGGACGCCATCTACACTCTTCCGACGGCAAATGACGTGAAAGATTTTGTAGGAGGAAAGGTGAACCGTATTATCGCCAATAACCCTTTTCTTCAGGACCTGATTAAAGACAAGGATTCAGTCGAGCAAAAGCGTGTAGGCGCAAATGTAATTTATTACCGTGGTACGTGGACAGAGCGTGCCGCTATTATGGTTTCTTCTGATTTAAACGTGTATGACGAAGAGGATCGGTCCAAGCAAGACATCATCGAGCAGTACGCCTCACGCTTACAGCACTCAAATTACAAATGGGAATGGCATTTCTCAAATCCTAGCGTCGAGGGTCAAGGCGTTAGTAAATATTGGGCGAAAAGTACACAAAATCACTGGTTCATCCGATGTAACGGTTGCGGACGAGAGCAATATCTCAAGTGGCCTGAAAGTATCGATCCAGAAAGGAAAGCTTTCGTATGTCGATATTGTTCTAAAGAGCTCACCAGAGAAGAGAGACGTCGTGGTCGATGGGTTCAAAAATACAAAGGCCGTGAGTACTCGGGTTACTGGTTCTCGCTCCTCATGGCTCCGTGGGTTACGGCGGAAGAAATACTTAGCCTGAATGCCACAAAGTCAGAGGAATATTTCTACAACTTTGTTCTTGGGCTCCCCTATGT
>CAYPSC010000125.1:0-3152 GCA_964413385.1 uncultured Gammaproteobacteria bacterium
GGGGTAACTGTCGATCCAACAGAAGTTGTTATTCCTCCAGACCAATCACTTGGTGATTTTGCGTTTGGATGCTTCCGTTTAGCCAAAGCGCAGAAAAAGAATCCAGTCGAGTTAGCACAGGAAATTGCAGCAGGATTTTCCTTGATAAACACCGAGATCGAATCCGTAAATGCCACCGGTCCTTATGTAAATTTTAAAATGGCCACGGGAGATGCTGTTCACCGTGTAGTGAATGAGATTGAGCAGTTGGGCGAGGCGTATGGATCTTTAGCAAAAAAGCAAGGCGGACCTATTTTGTTCGAATATGCGAATCCTAATACGCATAAAGAATTACATATTGGTCATCTCAGAAATTTTCTTTTAGGATCTTCATTGTCCAAAATCTTAAAAGTGGCTGGTTTGCCGGTGGTGCCTATTAGTTACATTAATGATGTTGGGAGCAATGTGGGAAAAACGCTCTGGCGCTTGGTTCAGAGCAATGGTTACAAGATCACGACTTTTGATCAGCAGGAATATCAGGAGCTTCTAGGAAAGTTTCCTCAAGAGAGAAAGACGGGTAACGAATTAGGCCGTTTATATACGGAGGCGACAAAGATGATGGCAGAAAATGAGGCTTTGCAAAAAGAAGCGTCATTTGTGCAGCAAAAACTGGAAGCGCATGACCCGGTGTGGGAAGGGCTTTGGCGGGAGACGCGACGATGGTGCTTGGATGAGATGTCATCTATTTTTTCCGAGCTTGGAGTCAAGATCGAAAAACAATATTTCGAATCGACTTACCTCGATCGCAGCCATGCCATTGTCCAAGAACTACTGGCCAAAGGAATTGCAAAAGAGAGTGAAGGTGCTGTGATCGTGGATTTGGAACCGGATAAGTTAGGCATTTTTGTTTTGAAGAAATCAGATGGGACCCTTCTTTATTCGGCAAAGGATTTAGCCCTTGCTGAAGATAAGTTGAAGGATTATCCATCGATGCAGAAAAGTTACATGTTGGTCGATGCGAGGCAATCATTTTATTTCCAACAATTATCAGCAGTTGTAGAAAAGATGGGCGTTCGTGTTCCTTTTTTGATCGTTGGCTATGAATTAGTGACGCTCAAGGAGGGTGCCATGTCCAGTCGAAAGGGGAACATTGTTACCTACCAATCTTTCCGTGATGCGTTACTTGATTTTGCGCGTGGGGAAATTTTGAAACGTCATGACGATTGGACGGAGGGTCAAGTGACGCACGCTGCCTGGATGCTGGCGATGGGTGGAATGAAATTTGCCATGTTAAAGCAGGATAATGATCGTGTGTTTACGTTTGATCTTCAGCAAGCGTTGTCGTTTGAAGGCGCGACAGGACCGTATTGCCAATATGCGGTCGTGCGATTGGGATCGATCCTGAAAAAATCCCATGGCTTGGATCAGGAGGCGTCTCTTTCGAGAGCGTTTGATCATGAAAGCGAAAAACGCCTGGCTTTCGCATTAGCTCAGTTGCCTCTGAAAGTAGAGCAGGCGGCACAAGAGATGCGTCCTTCGGTGGTGGCACAATGGTGTCTAGAAACAGCTCAGCGCATTAATGATTTTTACCGCGATGTTCCTGTGTTGGAATCGCAGGACGATCTTCTCAACGGACGGTTACGTTTGACCGCAGCCGCGCGGCAAGCCTTGGCAAATGGCCTGAATTTATTAGGTATTCCTTTGCCGGATCAAATGTAGTTCTGGTGATTATCTCTTATTTTATTGGCAACGGCCTGCAAATGCGCTATTTTTAGCCTATTACATTTATTTGCTTGTCTATGTTCAATTCGAAGACGGGATCTGCAGATGGTCAGGGCGGAGCGACGGTCATCGCGAAAGGAGTGAAGGTGGAAGGAGAGTTTACGAGTCAGAGTGATGTGTTGATTGAAGGTGAAGTTCATGGAACGCTTTCGACAGCCAGTCTATTAACAGTAGGGCCGGAAGCAAAGATCAAGGCAGATGTGAGTGCGGGCGAGGCGATTATTTCTGGAACTGTTGAAGGCAATATGTCTGTGAGCAAACGACTGGAAATTAAATCAAGCGCAAAAATTATTGGCGATGTTGCCGCAGAGACGGTTGCGATCGAAGCTGGCGCGGTATTGGCTGGAAGAATGATGGTTGGTGCTAAAGCAACCATGTCGGAAAAACCATCGCTCACATCCCGCCGTGAACGTGGGACGGCAGCAGCCTCCGCTCTTTTGACTAACGAGCGCTAAGGAAGATCGGTATGAATCCGACATTCGCGTATCTTTACGACGATTTTCTTTCTGATCGTCGTTTTGAGCGTGATTTATCGTTAGTGGAGACAGAATTAGCGCGTCGTGGAGTTGAGGGCCGTATCGTGCGGCTCGCTTTATTTCGTCAACCGCGTGATGTAATCATGGATTTGGCAAGAGGGACAATAAAAAATCTTATTTTCGTTGGCAATGATGAAACAATTAAAAAAATGGGATCTTTTTTGCCAGAAACAAACTTGACCGTAGGTTATCTTCCCATCACGCAACCGTCTCAATTAGGTACCTTGCTAGGTATTCCAATGGGTGCGGGAGCGGTCGATGTACTTGCGGCGCGGCTTGTGGAAACGTTGGATGTTGGCAAAATTAATGATCGCTACTTTTTGCACGAAGTGGTTGCACCAGAGGCCCAGGCCACTCTCGATATCGAGGGTCGGTATCGCATTAGTCCGGCAGAGGGTGGCTCGATTGCTATTCGTAATTTAGGTGGTAGTAGTGAGCAGGCGGCTCTCTGCGCTAATCCTCAGGATGGTTATTTAGAGGCGATTATTCAAGCCCGAACAAAACAAAGTGGATTAACCTCGCTCTGGCGGCGATCGACCCTTACAGAAAGTCGTGTTTATTTACAAAAGGGCAAACTGGTATCCAAAAAAGAGATGGAAATTTTCGTAGACAATCAGTCCATGCGAGGTTCTGAATTTACTCTTTCCATTATTCCGCAAAAAATGAAATGGATTACAGGCAGGCAGAAGGGTTGGGATCCGACCAATGTTTCTCCTGTCGCAAGCTCGCTTGCCAAAACGAAAAATTCTTGATATTTTTCGGCCACCATCCTGAGCAATTGGGTATTCTTGGAGGGCAAGTGGCGAAATTGGCAGACGCACTACCTTGAGGTGGTAGCAACCGCAAGGTTATGAG
>CAYPSC010000126.1:0-3148 GCA_964413385.1 uncultured Gammaproteobacteria bacterium
AGGCAGAGAAGGCGAGCCAGTCGATCTCGCGGAAGCCGTCGGACAGGAGTCTCTCGCCGGCCACCTCGAGCAGCTCGACGCCGTCGAGGTCGGTGCGGATCGGCTGGATCACGAACTGCTTGTTGCCGTAGTCGGCGGCCATGAGGTACTTCGCCCCCGGCAGGTTGAAGATGCCGTAGGCGAACTTCCGGGTCTCGTCGAGGAAGAAGCGCTGCGTGGCGAAGTCGCCGACCTCGATCTCCGAGATCGTCTTCTTGCCGACGACGCTCTCCTCGAAGGCCTCACGCGCCTTGGCCCGACCCCGCTCCGCGCCCTCCTCGTCCCAATCCTCGATGTCCCTGAGGAAGAGGGCGTGGAAGCGCTCGAGGAGCCGTGCCCGGTGGAACGAGTTCTCGGGGTGCGGACGGACCATCGGACGACCGAAGGCCATCTGTGCCTTGGCCGCGAAGGCGTTCTCCTCGGTGCGCTGCTCGTCGTTCTTGGGCAGGAGCCCATAGCTCGCGAGCGACTTCACCGTGTAGAGCGCCTCGAGCCCATTCTCGTAGATCCATTGGAGCACCGAGAGTTCGTCGTAGATCTCGTGCGCGAGCTCACCGCCCTTCTCGCCCTCGTGCTTCTGGCCGGCCTTGGGACGGTAGAAGCTGATGCCGAAGGCGCGCTCGTCGTAGCCGCCGTCACGCTTTTCGCCGGCCACCTCGTCGCGCCGCGGGAGCGGCAGGGCGTGGATGGTCGCGTGCGTGAAGCCGATCTTGCGGAGCCTGCGCTCCTCGGCGCCCATGACCGGCAGGCCGCGGATGCCGCCCGCGACCTTCGAGCCCTTGTGGAACCCGATGACGATCACGTTGCCGAGCCGCTGCTCGACCGCGATGTCATCGCCCATCATATCGAAGCCGACGTTGCGCTTGATGAGGAGGCTGCGGACGTCGCCCTTAAGCTTGTGCGGGATTGGGACGTTGTACCGCTCCTCGCGCACGAGCTGCACGAGGCGACCCTTCTTGTCGGTGACCTCATGGACCTCGATCTGGTCGGGCCGCAGGGTCCCCATGAGGCCGCGCAGGCTGCGCGCCCTCTGGTACGACTTCTGGAGCGCCTGCGACATCTGGCCGGGCTTGGTGGCGTTCAGCTGCATCGGATCCTCCTCGGTTGTGAACTTCTGGTTGTCGAAGGCCGTGCCGATCAAGCGTCACGATTGACGCGACCGGACGAAATATCGGGACCCAAATCGTTGGGTCTCGGTATCTCCTCCAGTCTAAAAATCATAATGAAATAGCAGAAAAAGAGGCTCTTGTCAAGGTTTGAGTACAACGAAATGGCTAAGGTAAGAATAAGTATTTTCAATCGAACATTGACCAAGACGCCTGTGTTATCTACTCTCGTATACTCGGACATCGAAAATCCAAAAATGGAACTAACTCGCACTCTGGCACAGGAGGAACTGGATGGAGCGAAAAACAATGCTTGGCCTCGTGGCTATTGTTGGAGTTTGGCTCACGGCGGGTTTCGCTCTGCCATTTGTGAACGTGCTCAAGATGTTCACGCCGGAGCAGCTACTCACGGCCCGCGGCTTTCTCACAGCGGTCATGGCCTTCGCTTTAGCCAAGGGAAAGGTGATGAGGGTGGATTGCTACACGATTCTGATTGGCTGCTGTCTCCCTCTTGCTTCGCTTGGTTTGTTCAAGGGCGTACGCGAGTGGGGAGCTGGCCCTACCATCATTGTGATTACGGCGACGCCGGTCATGAACTTCCTGATCACCTTCTTCAAAGGTGGCAAGGTATCCGGAGTCGCGCTGGCTTCCTTGATTCTCATTTTGGGTGGCGTTGTGATCGCACGCTATGGTGGTACATGGAGTTCTATCGGATTCTTCTGGAGCGTAGTTGGCACCGTTTTTAACGGTGTGCTGTATGAATTTCTTGCTCACGCGAGGTCGTCAGCTTTCCAACGTTGTTTCTGGGGTTCGATGGGTATAGGAATCACCGGTTTCGTGGGGAGTTACTCGGCCGACTGGACGCAGGTCATCCAGAGTCATTACCTTCAGCTCGCCCTTCTCGGCTTTGCTTTTGTTGGTGGGTTGCTCTATTGGCTTGCAAATCTGATTGCGTTTGAGAACCTGCCAAAGGATGCCGCAAGTGTCCTTGCCCAAGGGGAGACGCCCGCAGTAATTGCGATCTCTAGCTTTCTACTCGGCGAGACGCTCACCGCATTCCAATGGTTTGGAATTATTCTCGCGATTTTTGGAGCATGGTATCTCTCGCGTCAGCTGGCGAAGAAGGAAGCTTCCCCTTCGGCGACTTAACCAGCTCGCCGCATCTCGACTCATATCGCGCCTCGGCTTCGGTCGGGGTGCGTTTTATTAAAAAACATGTTTCGAGCTGCCGCGTCAGATTTTATCAGTTTCATGGATGTCAGACCGTGTATATCGTCCAGCTTTCTCCATTGGGGTATCACGCATGCTTCAAAAAAAACAGTTCAACTTTTAGAACAACCGGCTCAAGATCGACGAATGTTGGACAATGGGTGGCAACAGAAAATAAAAACGATCAAAAATGGTCAGTGGTGGACCGATTCTCCCTGGGCGACGGCGCTTAACCAAAACAAAAACATCGCCTCTATAAGCGATGCTTCTGCTGGTGCGCCAGATGTATGGAGTACGAACTTACTTCTTGGAACACTAATAACGAAAACCGTACCCCGACCGAAGCCGAGGTACGGCATTGTATTGAGATACGGGTGAAGGCTACTCTTCTCTGTTGAGATAGGCTTCCCGAAGCATCGCCGTGTATTCATCGACGGCCTTGAGCACCGCCAGAGCGATGCATCGGGGATCTCTGCACGGAAAGAAGTGTGGAATATCGCTGAACTCACACTCGCGGTAGAGCGCGTGGTACGGGCGGTCCTTGCCGCACAAACAGCGGGGATTATCTTCAGCTCCTCATCCCCTTCCTCGAGGTCGTGGGTGTAGATGCCCGGGCTCCACGCGACACCACGAGCGACCGGGGGTGTTTCCTTTTCCAGGCGGACAGGTTCGTCAGCACTCTTCATGGATTTACTCCAGTGGCGTCCCGCGTTTCCTCAGGAAGATTAGGAGTTCGTCAGCGTGACCATCTCCACGCTCAAACCTCAATGATGAGGGCTGGGCTCGGAGATGGT
>CAYPSC010000127.1:0-3146 GCA_964413385.1 uncultured Gammaproteobacteria bacterium
CACGAATCCTCCTCTAAAAAGGGTAAGTTACCCTTCAAAGTTTACTTTTTAAAAAAAAAACTTAGAAGGAGTGATCAATGGCACGAGCATTGACCACGGGTGAGCCGATTGCATTCGTGCGGCTATAAGTCGTTGTTGCTACCGATCCTCGGTGAGGAGCCCTCTCCGTTTGAGGTCATCACGGTAGTCTTCGATGATCTGCGACGCCTGGTGGGTCTTGACGATTTCCCACGTGGCGCGATAGTCCACCTCTTGCGGAGTATTGGCATATTCACGAACGGTGCGGAGCGGGTTGCGGGTGTCGAGATTAACACCAGCGGCGCGAAACATCTCGTAACCGCCGACAGTGTTAACTATCACCAACTGCTCGTTTTCCGACATCTTATCCCACTCGCCATACATCGCCGCCTCGCAAACTTCCTGACGAGTAATGGCGATCTCGGACGCCCGTCCG
This sequence comes from uncultured Gammaproteobacteria bacterium, assembly GCA_964413385.1. Taxonomy (GTDB): domain Bacteria; phylum Patescibacteriota; class Patescibacteriia; order 2-12-FULL-60-25; family 2-12-FULL-60-25; genus VGLT01. The sequence goes on from CAYPSC010000127.1 coordinate 455, forward strand.
CGCGGTGATCTGCTGGCTAGCTGCCGTTCTTTGGCGCACTCGCCGAGCAAGGTGCGGAACCGCTCGATTCGAGCTTCATCATATTTCGGTTCCGGTGCCGATTTGTTCTCCGAGAACTTCGCCGCTTCCGGGTGGGTTTTGGCGTATTCCTTGCGAACCTCCCGATACTGCGCGTTCAGCTCCGAAGCTTCCCAAGAGCGTGCCCAGAGCCAAACGCGGCCGTCGAACCATTTGCCGCGCAGACTTTTTTCGTTCCAGCGTTCGGCTTCTTCCTCGGTGCTCTCGATTTGGTATTGGATACGGTAGGCATCTGAAGCGTTAATTTTCGCCGCCACCGTCCATATTCGTCCTGTGCCGCCGCTGTCGTAATAGTAGATGCTCTGACCGGGCTTGCGATTGTCGATGTAGCAAACGCTGTTGGGATCGCTGCTGTGCCAGATGGGCGTATCCCGTCCGGCGATGCGTTCGATGAGGGGCTTGGATTGAGCCGAAAACCACTTGACCCAGCCAAGTCCGACCAGAACCACCACGGCCAAAAACCCGCCGATGAATAAACGACTTCTTCTCATGGTATTCCTCCCTTTGTCCGTCAGCCTTCTAGGCTACGGGTCTATGTCAAAAGTTGTTGTCTGCCTTACACGCGTAAGGCTTAAACGAACCCAAGACAAGCAGCAAAAAACTACCGTTTGTCTATTTATCCGTTTAATTTCTTACTCCATTCTCAATCCACCAATAAAATTGACGGATTAGGGATGAAAGGCAAGCGGTGCGAACACTTGCCTGTATGAAATGAGTATGATCATGGCTTTCGCACAGCCAGTTATGGATGGTTCAGGTTACGACGTGCTACTCGGGTAGTTCGTCAACCCAGTTGACGCATACGAGGGGCCAGTAGACTGTCGTGTTCCCGTCGAGGATCCAGCCCTTGTGTTCCAGAACGCCGAGGACGCCGACATGTTCTTCGTCGCTACCGACTTGGGGTTTCACGACACGCAATCTGACCTTCTTGCCCATAGCGTCATAGAGACGCTGAAGCAATTTCCTGTTGTCGAGGCCGAAGTATTCGCTGTCGAGCCACTGCCCGTAGCTCATGCGCTTGGTGCCGTCATCGACGATGGTGCGCTGAACGACTTCGGCGATCGGGCGACGAATCGTATAGATATCGCCGAACCACAGAGCATTAACGATGGTTTTGAATCCATCGCACGCCCGGTAGGTGTTCGTCACTCCTTTCTGGAGTTGTAAATTGATCTCGGCAATATACTTCGCCGGAAACCGACCCAGCTCGTTGACCATTGCCACACTGGGGTGGTGACGGAGCAAAACCAACAACTCCTTGAGTCTATCATGCCCTTGCGGGGTGATTCCGTCACGGTTGTGCAGCTCAATCACGAAGTGGATGGGTGTAACCCCGTCCCCGACAATCGTCGCCGTGATTTTATCGAACCACACACATTCCCCACAGAGACGATTAGCCGTGAGCTCGGTGTCTGAAGTGAAACTCCAAGTCATTTCCGTGACCTGAATTCTCTTAACCTTATCCATTTTTACTACCCTCCGCTGCATTTTACCTGCCTAAAGGTCAGGTTGCCAATATCTATATCAGCATTTAGTTAGCAGCACTTTAGGTCTGTTTAAGGCCCAAAATGCTGCCACTAAAAGACTAAATATTGACCTATAATATTAGCATAATTTGGCTTATTTGTCAAGTTTTGTGGATCAGTTTGTGGATCGGCTATTCTTACCCTATTTTCAAGCCTTTTTTGCATTATTTTGCCCGAGAACGCCCTACTATTTTAAACGAATTAATCTAGTATTTAAAGGATCAAAGACAATAAGATTCCTATTTTAGAAATTCGTTCCAACAAAAAATAGCGGCCGGAACTACAGCGAGTCCGGCCGCACAAGGAGAATCAGGAGCGTTTGCGCATTACGCTCCATTTTTATTGGACTTAACTACGAGGGCCTTTTTAGTGCCCGTTGTGCATCAGGCGATGCACATGGAATCCCAGCGGGATGTGGGCGAAGTCGCGGTCGCTTTCGCGGCCGTATCGCTCGCCGTCCGAATTGGGAGCCGGGTCAATCCGGTGTCCGCCGGAATGCACTTCTCTTTCGAGAATCATCACCTCGTCGGTGAACGGCGAACCGGCACCCGGCAGGGCACTGGTGTAGCGCGTGAGACGATCACGCATGTCCATGTTACTACCTCCTGTGAGGCTATCCGTGAATGAAACTTACGGATGCGGAAGTAATCTTTTTTTAAATCACTTCCCCAGCCACAAATTATTTAGCAGGAACCACGCTATAACAAAAACTGCTACAGCCAATGCCATAACAGCCCATATTACTCTCTTTGTGCGGTTTTGTCCAGCGTCCTGGGTAGCAAGCAAATGATTATAGTCTTTTTGGTTTTCGGACATGGCGTTTATTTTGGTATTGGTTTGAGAATATCTTGATTATCGTTTTTTGGCAAGTTAACCAAAGTCGACACTGCATACTTTTCCATTTCTCCTGAATAGGGCTGCAGCAATTCCAGTGCCTGTCCAGAATCCAAATCTGGATTCAACCATTCCTGTTCGGCTTCAGGTTTTAGAATTGCTGGCATGCGATTATGGATTGGCTCGACTAATTTATTTGGATCCGTGGTAATAATTACCGCTTGCGGATCCTCTGTGTCTTCCTGCCAAATGCC
>CAYPSC010000128.1:0-3127 GCA_964413385.1 uncultured Gammaproteobacteria bacterium
TCCGAGAACGGTTTCGAGGCTATCGGATACGTCCTTACGAATGCGCTTGAGCAGCAACTTTCCTCCGTCCTGATCCAAGAGAGCGGAGAGGGCTTTGTAATTCTTCACGTCCTTTTGGACTTCTTCTTTCGACAAATCGATCATAGGATTTTGATACCCGTCTGCTTTTCGATTTCCTGCGTTTCTTCGAGATATTCCTTTTGGAGCTTTTCAATTTCCGCGAGTTTAGCGACCACTTTTCCGTGTAAATCTTTTGATTGGGCGTACATGGCAATCGCGAGCAGTTGTTTATCTGACAAATTCATTACGATCTCGTTAAATTGCTCGATGTTCTTCATCTTGGCCGCCTCCATGTCGCGTTGAGAGGACAGCTCTTTGGTGATTCGCTCCAATTCCTTCATGTGGTTACGAACCGCTTCATCCGTAAATTCGTGTGTTTGACCACGCTTGATAAACGTGACGCTGGAATCTTGCTCATCCTTCTTTGGTTTGATTTTGTATGTGATCTTCATAGAGTGCTTTCCTAGGCTGCGGGATTTGGAGCAACCATTGGAACGATTTTTGAATTAGATAAATCGTTTAGTTTTTGATTTTGCTCGTTCTGTAGAGACCGAGCTTCGTTCCGGTAGATGATCTTTTCCAACGAGTCGATATAAGCGGCGATGCGGGTAAACTGCTTATCCGTAATGTCTTCTTTGTGATCGCGAAGGTAATCAACCATGTGCTGTTTATAGGCGTTGTTTGCGTTGTCGTTTGGCGAAAAATCTTCTCCGTCCAAGAGACGTTCCATGTCCCGATCCGCTTCACTCATCAGCTCGCTATTGCCGTAGTTCGTAATATCCAAAATTTGTTGGATTTCATCCTCGTCAAACCCGACGATTTTGGCCCGGAGTTCCAAAACCTTCTTTTGATTGACGTTTGGACTGTCCTTAATAGCCGCTAGGAACGCTGACTTTGACTCTTTGTCTTGATTCGACACGAGTAGTTCGGCATTTGAGGCTTCAACCAAGACGCTAAACGTATCGTCCTTGCGGAAGATGTCCGTGCGCTTAACAAATTTCAGTTCCACGCCATTCGGACCAAGAATTTCAACCGCCACGCGCTGAATCAGGTTGTCGCGAACGCCAATTTCATAGATTTTCGCAAACCGCTCATAGCCAAAGGCGTAAGAACGGTTAAGCAAGCCGAATCGATCTGCAGTTGCCTCCTGATTTCCGTTGTAGATGCCAACCTTTCCACGCTCATCTCCCACACCCTTAGCGGCTGCCGTGACACCAGATGCCTTTTCTTGAATAGCTTCAAGCTTATCGAAGACAAGGAGGGGAGTATTGATCGAAGGCGTTTGTAAAATTTGATATGCCTTATTCACGTCATCAACGCCCTTTACCTTGATATGTCCATCACGGCGATATTTGAGTTCAGAAAGGTCTTCAATAGCCGTGACATTCACAAGCTTCATCGGTTTGTTAATAGCCTCGGCGTTATCCAACATTTGATTGATCGTCACGTCCTGCGCCATGAAAATTTCACGGGCAAAGTCGCAGTACGAAGGCGTCCAAAATTCTGTGAGATCAGGGAAAGCCGCCCAGGTCCAAAACGGCCAGGCGCCAAGAGGGAATTCTTTGGTAGGGGAGAAAAGATCAACCAATTTCTCGCAGCGAATCCAATTGCCAGAGTTGTTAATGACAATGTAATAGCGCTCACCGTCTTCTTGATAGGTCGTAAACCAGCGCCAAAACTTAAAGAGTGATGGGTCGTCGTTGTTCTTACGGCCAATGGTATTTTGATCGTAGGAACGAGATCGCTTATTCGTCTCTTCCTGCGTTGCTTCTCCAGAGTTTCCAGCTTCATCCAAGAGATCAGCGACGGCGGATTTGTTATAGGTGCCATTTTTCGCACCTTCTTTGAGCTGTCGTTTATCCAAAACCACGGAATAACTTCCCATGTATCGTGCCTCTTCAATGTCGATACCGCCGCAACGAGGATCGATTAAGAAATCATACACGTCGATTGGTTCCAAATGCGGCTGATACCCGTTTACGCTGTCCGCGTAATACGAATAAACAGCCCGTCCGTAAATGATGGCCTGCTTCTTTCCAACCAAATCCTTGATGTTCCAGTTGTTGTTCTTTTGATCGATCTGGCGAAGTGCGTTTAACAATTCAATGCGCTTCAACTGCGCGTTTTTCTTCTTTCTAAACTTGAAAAGCAATGGTTCGTCGATCTTGGAGAGAAGGGTGTGGACGAATTCTTGCATTCGGGCAAGTTGCACGTTGGCGCGTGCTTCCGTCACCTTCAGCTTCTTTCCGTAATACAAATCTTCATTCTTTTGCCAGTTCAAGATTTTTCCCTGTTTGAACGTACGCGAAAATTGAATCTCTTTCAGGGCTTGAGCGGCGATCTTTTCGATGGTCTGCTTATTCATAGAAAAAGCCTCACAACTCTCATGCCCCGCCTTGCGAGAAAGGCATGAGTGTTGCAAGGCTTCTGATGCCGGTTGATCCGGCTTTATCGATCTAAAACACTATGAGTACAAATAGTGTTCAATATCATTATAGCGTACTTAGAAAGAGAATAAAAGGTTAAATTCCAATGTCCGAATAATGCACTTCCGGCTCTTTGTCATCGATCTGTTGCGTGGGCACATGAATCGTCGCGAAATCCTTCATCTGCCAGGCAATCGCACCCGCAATCAACTTGTCGAAGTGTCGTGTGGTCAACCGCGGATCTTTCTCCTCGTCAATCAAGTCATTGCGCGTATAATTCTTGCACTCCTGGATCAAATCCTTGTCGTTTAACTCGATCAATCCGTCGTTTACCGCCTTCACAAAGGCGAAAATCATCTTTGGCTTGGTCAAAGCGTTTGTGTGCCAGCCATATTCCGTCGGCGCAGGCGCTCCCACCTTCGTGTCCTTTGGCTGCGTCTTATAGAGATTCAACCCAAGCTGTTTCGCCCGTGCAATCGTGGCATGACCATGGTTGTTCCGCTCAATTCCTGACAAAGGGCTACCGAAATATTCGCCTTCCCGCTTGATTTCATCGCCAAACGTATCAGGACGAATTGTGTTACTCGCAAAAGTTGCGACTACTCGCGCTGGAACTACGTCAAAGTCAATGAAAACAGAGG
>CAYPSC010000129.1:0-3116 GCA_964413385.1 uncultured Gammaproteobacteria bacterium
ACGCTATATTGCCCCCGTGGGGAGGCAACGTCGAGCAGTTCATGGCGAATACCCGCCATTTCTTTTTGAGTGACCTTGCCGGTACCTAAGTTCAGGCCGCGATAGACTTGCCGTGAATCAGCTGAGATAATGATGCCGTGAAACCTTTTCGCTAACCGAATACTGAGCGATGTTTTGCCGCTCGCAGTTGGTCCGAGGATTACGATGAGGGGGCGTGGGGTATGAGTTTCTCGTCGGTCAACTACTGGCTTCATAGACCTAGTGAAGAATATTACCGAGCCGTTACTGCTCGAGCACAATCGGTGTGAGAGGTTCTCGACGCGAAGTGTGGAAACGCATTACTTGTTCTCTAATGCGTCGAGCGCCTCATCTATAACGGCATTGAATTTTTCTGGATGGGCGAAAACTTCAGTATGACCACCACTGACAGAGTAGAAACCATCGACCATATCAGCAGTAATAAGATCCTGAACGCGGTGCATCGGGAGCATTTCGTCATCAGCGCCATGGATGATAGATATTTTATGGCCCTTAGCTCGTAACTCTCGTAAGAGAGGGGAAATGTCCATCGTGCCACCGGCCTCGAACGAGTTCCAAATCAGCCGGGGATTTTCAAGCACCGAACGTAGTGTTACCGAGAAAACGTTCGTCATCCGTTGGATGGTAGGCGGAAGAGGAGCGGTAATCTTGTCATTCGCTATTGTTGAAATTTCGTGGTGCGCAGAGCGTCCAACTTCATGCAGCGATCGTCCGAGCAGTGCGACGGGGCCATCGGGCTGGTGGACGCCAGCTGGATTCAAAAACAACAAATTTCTAAAACGTTGGTCATTATGGAGACTAGCGACGCCGATAATGAGTGATGCTTCGGAATGGCCCACGATATCCACTCGGTCAATTCCTAATTCCGTAAGCGTTCGGGCAACCGCTTCACTCTTCCGATATTCGATTTCAGGGTGAGGACCCGATTGTTCAGTAGGAATTCCATGGACGGCGCTGCCGGCGATTATCCGGCGTCCCTTCGCTGCTAAGCCGATCATCGTTTCGCGTAATAAGCTCACGTCCGCCCCAACTCCTGGTACGATCATTGTCGGGAGTTCGGTTTTAAGAATTTCCGGTCGAAGATCAAAAATTGCTAACGGGGTGCCGTCTACTTCAATCACCCGCGGGTGCTCATACTGCTGTTCAAGCGACGAGCGGTTTATTGTTGTCTCAATTTGTGGGTGTTGTTCGCGCATGTTACAGCGTGATCGACCGTTTAGCCACGGCAGCTTGCAAGGCCGGGATCCAGGTTTTTAGATTCACGGTTTTCACCGCTTTTTTGCCGCGGATGCGAATGGCCAGTTTTGTTAATGATTTCTCTTTATCACCGACGACAATCATATACGGGACCTTCATTTTTTCTGCCCGTCGAATTTTATAACCAACTGATTCATTCGTATCATCGTGGTGGACCCGGATGCCGGCGGCGGACAGTTTTGCCGATAAGGTTTTACCGATCGCATTGTGCTTCGTCGTAACCGGAATGACTTCAACTTGGATCGGTGAGAGCCACAGCGGAAATGCGCCGGCGTGATGTTCGATCAGAATCGACATGAATCGCTCTATCGAACCCATGATGGCAGCGTGAATCATGACGATGCGTTCGTGTTCGCCTTGTTCATTGACACATGAAAGATCAAAGCGCTCAGGTAGATTCATATCGAGCTGTATTGTTGCGACTTGCCACTCACGACCGATCGAATCCTTAGCCATGAAGTCTATTTTCGGTCCGTAGAAGGCTGCTTCACCGGCAGCTTCGACCGCCGAAGCATGTTCTTTCACGATGACCTCACGAAGCGCTTGCTCAGCCTTTTTCCATCGCGAAGGATCACCTAAATACTTTTCCGGATGCTTCGGATCGTGGAGTGACAGACGGACGCTGAGTTCAAACCCGGCGGCTTTGTAAAAGGCTTTGACGATTTTCCAGATTTTGCGGATTTCTGCCTCAACCTGTACTTCCCGACAAAACACGTGGGCGTCATCTTGGGTAAATGCGCGGGTGCGGGAAATACCGGCCAACTCACCTGATTGCTCGTCGCGATAGCACATTGTCGTGTTGGCGTATCGTTGGGGGAGTTCACGATAGCTGTGCTGTTTACGATTGTAGATTTGCGTATGGTGCGGGCAGTTCATCGGTTTCATGGCAAACACGTGTCCTTCGCGAGTTTTGATTTTAAATAACTCGTCTTGAAACTTTTGCCAGTGCCCGCTCTTTTCGTACAAATCCTGTTTCGTAATGTGGGGTATTTCGACGCGTTCATAACCGGCGGCTTGGCGCAATTCCCAAACGTACTCATCAAGCATCATCCGCATCATGGTGCCTTTCGGTGTCCATAGCGGCAGTCCGCTTCCAACGAGTTCGGAAAAGGTGAACAAGTCGAGTTCCGGTCCGAGTTTTTTATGGTCTCGTTTTTCGGCTTCCGCCATTCTGATGCGGTAGGCGTCGAGTTCTTCTTTGGTGGCAAACGCAACGCCGTAAATGCGTTGTAGCATTGGCTTAGTGCTATCACCGCGCCAATAGGCTCCGGCCACATGCGTGAGGGCAAAAGCGTCAGGGTTAATTTCAGCGGTGCTGGCGACATGTCCGCCGCGACAAAGGTCGACAAACGATCCAATTTGGTAGAACGTAGCCGCTTCTCCTTTGGTGCGAATTTCGGCCAGCAGTTCTTGCTTAAACGTTTGCTCCGCCATGTAGGCAACAACCGTCGGATTTTTTTCGTCGACGGATTCCATAGTTAAGCGTTGCTTAATCAAATGCTTCATCCGCTTTTCTAATGGCTTTAAATCCTCATTCGTTAAAGGTCGGCTGAGCGCAAAGTCGTAATAGAAGCCGGTATCAATCGTCGGACCTATTGCAAATTGTGTGTGCGCAAATTGATCTTGGACGGCATGAGCTAAGAGGTGGGCGAGGGTGTGACGGATATTGTGTACTGTATCGTTTGACATATGCCATTTACTAATAAATTCAAGATACGAAGTTGTAACCATTGTCTGCAGAAATACAAGGAAAAAAGCTAAAGCATGGGCAAAAGCTCATTACATTATATCTATATAATTGAAAAAATCTTATTCTAGAT
>CAYPSC010000130.1:0-3113 GCA_964413385.1 uncultured Gammaproteobacteria bacterium
AGGCACAATCCCTCGATTATTAATCCGATGAAGCCTTTCCAACATCTCTAAAGTAATATACGGTTCATCCTTCATCTTATCCATCTCTTCGACAACCCTTTTCCGATTTTCCGCTTTCACAGATTCAACCTCTTCAGCCGTTCTTCCATAAACCCACTCAACAACATCATCCATCACAACGCGGGTTCCATCCGCTCGCAAACGCTGCTCCACATAAGCCACAAATTCATCGTCAATAAAATCGCTGAACTCCTGGAACACCTCACTAAACAACTGACTCAATTCTTTCGAACTCCGTTGCTTTAACTCCACCAATTGGTTAAAACGGTTATAAATATCCATCCAAATCGATTGGTTCTCATCCTCAGAAAGAGGAAACCGCTTGGTCAAATCTGCCATCGATTTCATCATCATCCGTAAACGACCCTTCACCATTTCGTGATCCCTTGGATTCCCATTGTTCAAAGCCTGAAATAGCTGGTCGATCCTTTGAGTGGCGAGTACTGCGAGCCGCTCCTTCATCCATCGCTCTAACGCCTGGCGCCATGCCAATGCATTTTGTGGATCTCTGTTCTCTTTGAGAAGCGCGATCACAACGGCAATTCCACCTTGTACCGCCTCCGGCAGCTCATCAAAATCCAATCCATATTGTTCGGTCAAAACACGTGCTTCCGCTTGAACCTCAAATGGATCTTCTGGTGCCCGATAATGAGCAAGCAAATGGACGCCTAATTCTGGATCTAAACCTGGAATCGTTAAAGCAGCCAAGACGGATCGTTTCTCCACTTCCTGTGCATGAGAGCGTTCGAGAATCTCTGGCGGCAGGGGCGGAGGCGATGAGGGGCGCTCACGCCGCTGACGAATCTGTTCTGCAGCCATACTATTTAATTCCGTTCCCTTAACGATCGACGAATGCTTTGGAGTTGCTCGATCTCAGATGGACGATCAACCAAAGCTGATCTCAATTCCGGGTATTGAGAAGCGAGCCCTAAAACCGCCTCGGCTGGAATCTCATGCGGATATTGCTGCCCATACCCCTCTGCTATCCGTGCACAAATTCGAGCACGCTCAAGCGTAATGACGTTTCTAGCCAACAGTCCTGTGGTTGTTTCCAGAAATCTTCTCTGAAATTCACCGGTTTTCATACCATAAGTGTAGAATATCCTGAGTAAATAAAAAAGGCGCTCCTTCGGGGGAAAGAAGCGCCCATCCTCCTATCACGAATCAGTGATGCGCTGCCATGAGAGACTCTCCCCATCATAGCACGCCACTTGTTTTTCTCCCTCGTAACTCGCGCCAATGGTCACAAAACGCTTTCCACCCCATCTAACCTGGCGCGACTCATGGATGTGTCCCTGGAAGACGACACGCGTGGAGGGGCTTTCACGCACAATCGTTTCCGCAAAGCGCTGACTTCCGAGAAAGGCGTTAAGGAAACGCCATTTCGGAGGAACGAGCCAGCGCGCAGGCCAAAACGGAAGCAAGCTCTCTACGGCAAGGTGGTGGAGAGTGACAACAGTCTCACGCACCCCCAGCCGTTCCAGCTCACGCAGCTGGGCCTGCAACCGCATGACCTGCCAAGCGCAGATCTCCCGGTCTGATCGGTTCCAACGCGCATACCACGCATCCGCCCACGACGCCTCTTGTTCGCCTGGAAATATTTTGGAGCAATAGGCTTCGTCGGGAATGCCCGGGAGATCGGCGAACGAAAAATCATACCACCCCATGACCCCAGCAAAACCAACGTCCCCCACAATCACCGGCGCTTCGTCGAGTGGGTAGAACCCACAGCATCGACAGAGACGACAGAAGTCGACGTAGCGACCATACGATGTTCTGGAGTCTGCCTCTACCCACACGTCGTGGTTGCCAGCCACCACCAGCTTGGCCCCGGGGAAGCCGTCAAATTGCCGAAGACATGCTTCGACTTCGGCATCCGTATTCCCGCTGTCGCCAGCAATGATCAACACATCATGTACCGTCGCGCGCTCGGTTACCCAAGCCGCGAGCCGTACAATGACCCTATCACCAGATAGACTGACCCCCTGATGGAGGTCACTTGCCACATAAATCATGTCGACCTCCTTTCGTCTGAGTGAGTGGTTAGTAAAGAGCAGTTCATCATCTAAGCCAAAAAATCGACCACTGTCAAGCATCAACACCCATTCCCTTGCCTGGATCATGTCAACAAAATATGATGAAGGAATATGGGATTTGAAGCACCAGAAACACCTTCGTCATCTCAAGGAACCAAACGTAAAAGAATAACTTCCGGAGAATTAAAAGTACAAGTATTAGAGGCAAAAGAACGACAAAGACAAAAAGAGGAACGGGTAATTTTGGAACGACAAGAAGCAGAACGACAACAGCAAGAAGAAAAGGAAATACAAAGACAAGAATTAGAGGCTAAAAGAATAAAGGACGCACAGGTAAGAAAAGAGCAAATAGACAGAGTGAGGGCGCGTCTCAGGGATCGGCCATCCGCTGAAATGAGTGCTGTTGCAGGCACGGAAGCATCGGCCGAGTTGAGAGAAAGGAAGGATCAGGTAAAACAAATACTAGACAGAGCCGATGAAATCGAAGCGCAAATCGCGCAACTAGCCTCGGAATTCAGTATCCACTCGCCATCTGGAGCGGATCAAATATTGCAACAGGTCGCACTCTGTCAGACCTTGGCCCGCGGACAAGAGATTCCACACATCTCAGAACAAGGCGTGCTGAGTGCTCACCGACTCGGAGCTCAATTCTCTCATGAAAGTGAAAATGCCCTGAGAGTAGAGTTGATAACAGACGGTCAAGGACGGACCGTGACTGCCTTTTGCAAATCACAAGGTCAAGCCACTTATTATAAAAAAGAAGATAATAAAGCTATCAGAATAAGCCACAAATGGGATAACGATCAACAACGATATGTCGAAAGAAGAGAACCGGATCTCTACGCAACAAAGGGACAAATGGAACGAACAAGAAGAGACAGCAGACCGGGGCGCGATCGATACCTCCATCTCCTTGACGCAGTGGCTGGACATTACAGGATTTCTCCTGACGAAGCTCAAAATCTCGTCTCAGATCACGAATGGTCATCGCGCCTAAGCATTCCTAGAGGAAAAGAG
>CAYPSC010000131.1:0-3073 GCA_964413385.1 uncultured Gammaproteobacteria bacterium
GTTACGTGCTGGTAATACACCGAAGCCGATACCGATCGCCGCCGAGACGCCAACGCCAAGGCCGATAGCGTAAAGTGGTACCGTAAACGTCCAGGTGAGGTGGCTTGCGTCTGCAATGATTGCGATAAGCCATCCAAGCAGGGATCCTAGTAGGATTCCGATGATACCGCCGAGCACGGTTACGAGTACGGATTCTATGAGGAATTCATTGAGGATGTCCTGATTGCGTGCACCAACGGCTTTTTTTAAACCGATTTCCGCTGTGCGTTCCGTGACTACCACATACATAATGTTCATAATTCCGACTCCGCCGACAACGAGAGAAATGGTCGCAATGGCTATCAGAAGAATGGTGATGCCGTTAAATATGGTATTGAACGTATCTAGTGTTTGCGCCTGTGTTTGGACGGTAAAGTCATCTTTATCAGGGTTGGTGATGTTATGGTTACGGCGGAGAAGGAGGCGTATATCTTCGGCTGTCACGTCGGCTTTAGCCATATCGCTTACTTGTACAATAGCTACCGATATATAGTCGATTCCTAGCATTTTTTTTTGAGCTGTTGCCAGAGGGATGTAGATGGAATCGTCAGCCGTGCCCCCGAAGCTTAATGCACCTTGTGGATTGTAGATGCCAATTACTTGGAAGTTAAGATTTCCAAGGCGCAAAACTTTGCCGATAGGATCTGTTTGCCCAAAGAGATTGTCGGCAATGTTGCTCCCTAAAATAGCTACCTGCGCCGCGCCGGTGTCCTCTGCTGTTGTGTAAAAACGTCCGACCTTGAGACTGTGCTGATCTATTTCAAAACGGGCAGCAGAGGCCCCATAATAGAGGGTGCTTTTTTCATTATTCCGATACGCGGCGACAGCTTGTCCAGTCACTAAACCATAGTTATTCACCACGTTTTCTAATTGTTTTATCTGGTCCAAATCCCGCTGTTTTAGGGTGGTGATCGTTACTCCCGTGAAGCTTCCCCGCGAACTTGGGCTATTAGTTGCGGCGCGTTGCTTTGTGGTTGGCGGGATACGTGTTTCGACGAAAAGAGTGTTGCTCCCGAGAGCTCCCACTTGAGCGTCGATCAGACTGCGAAAACCAGCTCCAGCAGAGAGAATGAGAATGACGGTAGAAATACCAATGACGATACCTAGGGTCGTCAGCAGTGTTCGTGCAGGGTTTGCTCGTAGAGATCTGACTGCTTGTCTAAAAACATTGAGCATAGACTATTCGTAGCGGAGGGCTTCGATCGGGTTGAGTCGGGAAGCTTTTATAGCTGGATACGAGCCAAATATGACGCCGGTTAAAATGGATACACCAACAGCCAGACTCACAGACCACCAAGAGATCACAAATGCCCAGTCGTATCCTAAAGTATTAATAAGCAATGCAAGTAGATAAGCAATCACAATTCCAAAGGCGATGCCGATGACGCCTCCCAGTGTCGTGAGTGTACCGGCTTCGAATAAGAATTGTCCGAGGATGGCCCGGTTGGTTGCTCCTACGGCCTTACGTAGACCGATTTCGCGGGTTCGTTCTGCCACAGTTACTAGCATGATATTGAGAATGCCTATGCCGCCGACCACTAAAGAAATGCCTGCCATGGCGGTTAAAAATAATGTCAGAGCGTTGGTGATCGTTTTAAGAATATCAATCGCATCGGCCGTGTTCCTTACAGTAAAGTCCACGTCTGATTCTTGACGTACGCGGTGTTGCTGATTCATGACATTGGTTACATCTTTAATGGTCGAGGCGATATTTTCTGGTGCATCTACTTTTATATTGATGGCTTGTAGGTGACGAATTCCTAAGATTTGCTGTTGGCCGATGGTAAGGGGCAGAAATATTTGGTCATCCTGATCTTGAAAAAAAGCGCTTCCGCGTGGCGTGATGGTGCCAATGACGCGCACGGGTATTCCTCCAGCTTCTGATTGGGAAGCTGATTTGATTTTAATAACTTGTCCAATGGGGTCGACTCCAGTACCACCAAATAACTCCTCGGCAACGGTTGAGCCAAGGACGACGACGTTTGCATTTCCGCCATTTTCTTGTTGACTGAAAAATTCTCCCTTGTTCATGGATAGGGTCACTACTTTTGGGTAATAGGAATCTGTTCCGACGAGGTTGGTGTCGATGGTGCGGTTTTGCCAAACCGCAGTTACATTGCCGCGTACGATAGCGTTGATCGCCGTCGCGTGCGGTACGCGAGTGGTATCGCGCATGGCTTGCGCATCGTCTGCGGTCAGTGTTGTTACGATGATCCCAAACACTTGTGCCGGAGGGCCTTTTTCGTTGCTTTTTCCTGGCTGGATGCTAAGAATATTTGAGCCTAACTTTGTTACCTGTCCTAGGACTAAGCTCTGAGCGCCTGCGCCCATGGCGATGATAAGGATGACCCCAGCCACGCCAATAACAATACCGAGAATCGTCAACAATGAGCGTCCTTTACGCGCTAGGAGTGATCTTATAACCAGCCTCAGGGTCGAGAAGAAAGGCATAGCTCCGGGTTTATTTCACCAGTTCTTTATCTATGCTTGCGATGGTTCGTTGTTTTATTTTTTCATCGCTCACGACCATTCCATCTTTGAGGCGTAGAATTCGTTTGGCGTGATTGGCGGTGTCGGTTTCGTGGGTTACGAGAATAATCGTTCGTCCTTGATCATTCAATTGCTGGAGGATATGCATGACGGTGTTTCCAGATTTTGAGTCCAAATTGCCCGTCGGCTCGTCAGCGAAAATGACAGCCGGATCACAGACGAGTGCGCGGGCGATTGCAACGCGCTGTTTCTCTCCTCCTGATATTTGATTTGTAAAAAAGTTTAACCGGTGTGATAGGCCGACAGCCTCTAGGGCACGTTTGGCCAATAGGTCAGGATTCTTTTTTTTACTATAGAGAAGGGGTAATTTTACGTTATCAAGGACGGTGGTCCGAGCAAGAAGATTGAATGATTGGAAGACGAATCCTACCCGTTCATTACGTAGTTGGGCCAGATAAGTATCTGAGAAATCTTGTATGCTCTTTCCTTCAAATTCATACACGCCAGCCGTTGGACGGTCTAAGAAACTTAGGATATGCATGAG
>CAYPSC010000132.1:0-3060 GCA_964413385.1 uncultured Gammaproteobacteria bacterium
CAATGGCTCAGATGATTCAGTATGTTCCTCCTGACGCACAAGCTGAGCTTTTTCGTATATTACAAAAAACATTTGGAGATACCTTGGTCGAATCTCCTCTCTACCAGCAAGTGGGCAAACAGCCTTTTCAAAGGAGGCCTTTTGGTAAAACAGGATCAGAGACAACTCTCTTAGGAGGTTCATTAAGAGAAAAGGTGATCATAAGACATATAAAGCCTGGTCCTTTTTTAGTGTGGCAGGCCTTGTTTGAAAATCAAGCCCTCTGGCAGCAAAACGGTTTTGATTATGTCCCCATTGAACCGATCGTGTCCTACCGATTGAATAGCAACACAGAAAAAAAGGCAGAAATAACAAACAAAATAGAAAGGGGAAAAGAAAAGGACTGGTCGATGTAGCTAGCGGCGTGCTTGATTTGAGCTTGGCAAGATGGGAGAGAATGGCGGGTCCATTCGCCGAAGAACTGAGGGCACAAGCAGAAAAGATTGTAGCCATCCTTACAGCGCAGGGAATCACTCATGGACATATCCATGACGATAATTTCGTGCTTCGTTTTTTTCGTGATGCTCAAGGACACGTTGATTTCTCCAAATGTCCACGTTTATATCTGATTGATTTTGATGCATCCAGCTCACCCTAGAAGAGGTGGGAGCCGCCTTGAAACATCAAGGCTCTGTTATGCCCGCATCTAGTCGGATCCAACAGGAGACAAAATTCTCTTCCTTGCCATTCATGGGGACGAAGGGACAGCGGACATCGTCGATCTGATCCTCGCAGCAACAGATCAGACGCCCGCTACTCCGGATCTTTTCAATCGATTGTTCTGTCTAAACCCTCAAAATAACCACCCATCGACCCACGGATCCCTTCCGTGGGTCGTCGTTTTTATCATCACAAAATCCATGCCTTTCAATTCCCACCCTAGTATCGCAAAACCCCGATCGTATCGGGGTTTGTACCTGGTGGGACCGGTGGGAATCGAACCCACGACCATTGGCTTAAAAGGCCACCGCTCTACCGACTGAGCTACAGTCCCATGAAACGCGATTATTCTAGATAATTTTTAAGAGATTGACAAGGGAACTCATTATCAAGGTCTCATTGATTCGGCCGCGTCGTATAGTCAATGTCGATAAAAAAGCAGGCCTGTTCCGTGCATACAGCGCGCGGAACAGGCCCAGGCCCTCCATCAGTAGCCGTAGAGGAGGCGACGATCAGAAGGCGACCACCGCTCTTCGCCACGTTCCCAGGACACAGCCCGCGGCGACGGTTCCTGAGCAGCCGTGTGCCCGGCTGGGATGTGGGTTGGCGTAGTGACGCGATACACCTCCGCCACCTCCGCCTCTGCGGCTTGTTGCGCCCGCGATCCACGCGGAAATCGTCTCCGGTTCGCCTTCTTGCGCTCGTGAGCTCGCGCCACAGACGCCCTGTTTTCCTCCTGCGTACGAACAGACATGGTCACCTCCATGGGTGGTGGGGTGTCGACATTTAAATGAATTGAGCGCCAGACGTCAATAGCAATAGCACTCGACTTGACTCAAATGACCCTTGCCAAATCTTGGTTGATCATCACTAATCTCGTGGCCTCGATTTCTATCAATCGACTACTCATCTGTGAATTTAATGAAACGCATTTCCGCGCGAATATCCGCGTGATTCGGAACCGTTTGTCCGACTAAACACCAAAATCGCCGAGAGTGATTCAGCTCTTTCAAATGACACAGCTCATGCACCACGAGATAGTCAGCCATGCATTCTGGCAAAAAAAGAATTTTATAATTAAAGTTTAGATTCCCTTGGCGTGAGCAACTTCCCCATTTTGTCTTCTGATCTTTGATACGAATAGTTTTGAAAGAGTGTTGATAGAACTCATTAAAATGCGCGACTTTCGTCTGCACCAACTCCAACGCTTGATGCTTGTGCGCTTCGTAATCACCCGCTGAGATCACTTTGAATTTTGGCGTGAGCGATTGCGCATACGACACCTTCTTTTTGACCCAATCCAAATGCTCGCGTAAAAATTGTTCGCCTTCCTGTTTAGGAAGCATCGATGGGACCGAAACCATCACTCGACCATCGCGATACACACGTAACCAAACCCGGTTGGATCGCGGTTGAATTTTTAAGGTATACGGAAGACCGTCAAGGACGCTCGTTTCCCCCTCCATCATACTTTCTGCCAATGATGAATTAAAAAGTAATCCATGGTATAACAAGCGATCCCATTGAAATCAAGCGAGTGATCCGCTAAGCTCAATTTGTCTTATGGGATACTATTTCAGCCCATTTCGCCGGGAATATAAACCAGAAGGTTCAGCCGATCTTTGCGCCTTTTGCGATCCAAACGGGATCCAACGGATGGGGGTAAGGAACACAGATGGAAAGCTGGTCGAAAACGAATATTACTTTTGGTATGTCAATTATTATCCTCGCGCAGATGGCCATACCATGGTCATCCCTAAAAAACATCTGCTTTATTTTAAAGATGAAACGCCCGCAGAAGTGTACGCGCGACATCACCTCCTCACGTATGTCCAAAAAATTTTCTCTCAATTAGTCCCAGGTTCCGGCGTTGATATTTTTTTACAAACTGGCCCCGGCTCAGATTCAACGGTCAAACATCTTCATTGGCACATCCTTCCCTCTCTTCCCTCGGACGCGCTCCGGGGATTTGAAAAACTTGGATCGTTTGTCACTCCAAACGAAAAAGAAGAAAAAATCATTCTGTTTCCACAAGAAATTAAATTGGCTCGAGAAAACTTACTCCAAGCCCTTGCTCCAATTGTCCAAGAATATCCATACGCGCTCTAGCCCTGATCAGCACTTTCGAACACTTCCACGATCCGCGTTCACCTCTAGGCAGTCTCCACTGCGGGTGGATTCCAAGAGACCGGCAACACCCACCAGGCAGGGTTTTCGTAGTTCGCGTGCCACGATGGCAGCATGACTTAAAATACCACCGCGCTGCGTCACGATCGCTGACGCCATCCGCATAAAAGGTAGATATCGCACATCTGTGTAATCGCATACAAGCACAGAACCTTCTGGAAAGCTAATAGCATC
>CAYPSC010000133.1:0-3029 GCA_964413385.1 uncultured Gammaproteobacteria bacterium
GTGTTTCTGGTGTCAAAAAACTGACTGTTTCCGCGTCTGGAGCTGAATCCATTGATGGCGTTGCTTCAATTGATATTACCGTGCCATACGGTTGTTTAAAGCTCTACAGCAACGGTTCAAATTATTTTACCTATTAATATGGGTTCTAATGTAAACGAAACAACAAATAAACCGCTTGATGCGTCAAAAAATCTTTCTGACGTAGAAATCCCATCTACGGCTTTGGCGAATATTGGCGGTGTCCCAACCTCTCGAAAGGTCAATGGTCATGATTTGACGGGAGATGTGACTGTTACAGCTTCAGATACGGGCGCAGTTCCCACCACGAGACAAGTAAACGGAAAGGCTCTCTCGGCTGATATCACTCTTTCTGCATCCGATGTTAGTGCCGTCCCTACAACAAGACAGGTCAATGGCAAGGCATTATCTGCCGACGTGACATTAACTGCATCGGATGTGAGCGCCGTTCCAACGACACGCGCTGTAAATGGGAAAGCGCTTTCTGGTGATATAACCCTCGGATTAGCGTCTGCTGATTTTGCCAATCAAGGAACTACGACAACGGTTTTGCACGGAAACGGATCAGGAAATCCGTCATTTGGCGCAGTCGTAGAGGCTGATATCACCTTGGCAGATAACACAACGAACGATGTTTCCACAACAAAACACGGATTAACGCCAAAAGCGCCAAACGACACGAGCAAATTTTTACGCGGAGATGCTACTTGGGCTGCTCCATCATCGGTTACGTTCGTTTCTCCAACCACGTTTACACCAACCATTACGTCAAGCAATGGAGCTGATACCATTCCTGTTTTTACGACAAACACTGGTCGCTATACACGCATTGGCAATACGGTATTTGCTGACGTTTATCTTGATGGAGATGGTGGTGCCGAAGGAAATGGATATGGACAAATTCGCATCAATCTTCCAGTTACAGCCGGAGCAAGCCATCCAACGGAATATTTCGAGTGTGGCCGTATGTATTCAGGTGCTGGAATGACTGGATACTATCCTCTCTTTGGTCAGATTCAAGGATCTGCCACATACATCGAGCTTTATTACCTCCAGAGTGGCAACTTTAATGCCTTGGCTCCGAATAACTTTTCAACTCCTGGCGGTGGTCGAACCATCCGATTGAAATTCTTCTACGAGGTATGACGATAAATCAGGGAACAAAGGTCACCATTGGTTTATTGAGCGCAGCCGGAGCAATTGTTTTTGGGGCTGGTGCCATTTATAACCAAGTCGATTCTCAGTCGAAGACAATCGCAAATCTAGAAGTAAAAGTTGATGCACAGAGTCAAAAAATAGCTGAGCTGGACAAGAAAATAGATAAAATTCTCTTTATTAATAAAATTTCATTCTCTTCTTCTACCTATGAACTCTCTCAAAGATAAGGTCCTGTCCGTTTTACTCCATGTCGCCGAACTCGTGGTCGTCATGGGGTTGGTGGTTGGTATCGCCTATTTGGCGAAGATTGCCCTTGGTATTGATCTTACATCAAAAACCGAGGTTGTTTTACTCATTGTTTTGGAAGCGGTAGCTAAAACGCTTCGTGTCTCGGATAGCGTCCCTGTGCCTGATTACGTTAACGAATCATTGAATAAATAAATCAAATTAATAGGAGCGAGATTATCTCGTTCCTCATTGGTGATAGATGATGGTGAGATTCACGCTTGCTCATCATGGTCTACACGCCAAGGGGGAATCCACGAAAGGAAAAGCCCATGCAAAGCATTCGGCGTTTCAAGGGATCGTAGGTTCTCGCGTTCTTTTACACAGCAACGGTAGCTCAGTGGAAGAGCATCCAGTTGAAGGCTGGAGGTCGTGGGTTCAACTCCCATCCTTTGCGCCAAGAAGGAGGCAGACATGCGTTGTTACGTCTGTCGTCACCACATGGAGAAGTGGCAGGACGAAGACGGGCACGAGGTGTGCTCGACTTACTGTGCGGTTCTGTACCGCCAGTGGAAACAGTTCTACGTCCTGTCTTTCTCGCTCTACGGCTACTACATCTACCGGCGCCACGAAGGAAAGGAGAAGCAACATGCAGTGTGACGTTTGCGGCAAGGGCGTGGCTCTCGGGATCAAGGTGAACAAGCTCACCTTCTGCTCCGAGGATTGCCACAACGTGTATCGCAAGTGGCGGAGCCTCGAAGTCCGCATCTACTCCCTGCGCGAGTTTCACCAGCGACACTACTTCCGGAGCGCCGTCTGATGAACGCAAAGCCCGACACCAAGCGGGAGCATGGCATCAATCACGACATCGCCGGATGGAATGCCCTCGTCCAATTCGCCAGGAGTACGTCGATGCACGTTCGAGACGACCAGAAGCGAATCCTCGTTCTCACGCATTTTCCCATCTCCAAGGCGTCGGCGAATATCCTCCGCGACATGCAGCTCGAAGCGCCCAACGCGCTCGTGTCCGCCTGTATCGCGGATCGTCCGCACGACACCTTCCAACTTCCGGTGTTCCGGCTTGTCCTGGACCACCGCGACCTGCGGGATCTCAACCCGCGCCTGTACTAGGCGACAATCTGTCGCCCCTCCCCTCGAACCTCTCGTTTGGCGGGAAGTTTAAGTGGAAGTCATCAATTCTTTTCATAAAATGTCTATGCCAGAACTCAAATTTGCAACCAAGGATGATATCAAGCAGCCCGTTGGTGGTTTGGTTATTGAACCGCCGATTGACGGGCAAGATCACGTATTAGGTGGACCGATCGCCGGACCGGATTTTGAAATTCTCGTACCAGATGGACACTGGGCAAATTACACACCAATCGCGGAACTTCAACGTAATCGTTTTGGTGACACCTGGATGTGCGTTTCATATTCGTTGAACAACATTCACGAAATGCTCGTAAAAAAGAAGTTTGATGAAACGGTAAATTTTAGCGATATTTTCTTGGGCAAAGGATCAGGAACCACGCGAGGACAAGGAAATGGTAAGCGCCAAGTCGCAGAATGGAAGCGATTAAATGGCTTTGTGGATGAACCAGATTACCCTTACACGCCAGACATGACCC
>CAYPSC010000134.1:0-3023 GCA_964413385.1 uncultured Gammaproteobacteria bacterium
GCCTCTATGATGGTAGATGAGGGGGCGTCGGTATTCCGAAAGACGGAAGCGGTTGCGCGTTTGATTGAACCTTTGCGCGCGGCGTTAAAGGAAGAACGCTTAGAGCAAGTGTTCGCGCGGTTTGATTTGCCGCTAGCTCCAGTGCTTCGCGATATGGAACGTCAGGGTATCTTGGTGGATAAAGCGTATTTGCAACAGCTCTCGGAAGAGATGAACGCAAAGCGGGCGCAGTTAGAGAAAAAAATGGTGAAGCTTGTCGGGCGTAATTTTAATCCGGCCTCGCCCATTCAGCTGGCTGAGGTGTTGTTTCAAGATTTGAAATTCTCAACTAAAGGGATCAAGAAAGGAAAAACAGGTTATTCGACGGCGGCATCAGAATTAGAAAAATTGCGTGGCCAGCATCCGTTGATTGAGATGGTAGAAGAGCATCGTGAGTTGTGTAAATTACTTTCAACATATGTGGAAGTTTTGCCTGCGCTCGCAGATAAAAACGGTCGTGTGCATACAACGTTTAATCAAGCCGTGACTGCGACCGGTCGTTTATCTTCGTCAGAACCGAATCTTCAAAATATTCCAATCAGGACAGGGTTGGGGCGAAGTATTCGTCGTGCGTTTATTGCGGAAGATGGCTACCGATTGATTTCGTGCGATTATTCACAGATCGAATTACGTCTCGTGGCAGCGTTAGCCAAAGACGAGAGAATGTTGGAAGCGTTCCGTCACGGCGAGGATATTCACACGGCGACAGCTGCGGCGATTTGGAAGATTGAGCAGAACGCGGTCACAAAGGGTCAACGGCAGATTGCTAAGGCGATTAATTTTGGATTAATTTTTGGACAGGGCCCGCAGGGATTGTCCATGACAGCGGGCATTCCGTTTGCTGATGCCAAGAAATTTATTGCAGCTTATTTTGAGACCTACCAAGGCGTGAAACGGTTTATGGAAGAGACGAAGGCGCTTGCTGCACAATTGGGGTATGTGGAAACGTTGTTTGGCCGTCGTCGTCCTTTGCTGGAAATACATTCTGCGGTGCATCAGTTGCGCGCGCAGGCTGAGCGCATGGCGATCAATATGCCGGTACAAGGCACGGAGGCGGATTTGATTAAACTTGCCATGATTGAACTACATAAAAAGTTGCCGAGTGTTTCTGTAAAAAGTCGCCTTTTGCTGCAGGTACATGATGAATTAGTCTTTGAAGTACCGGAAAAAGAGGTAAAAAAAGTAGCGGCGTTTGCAAAAGATATCATGGAAAATGTGGAAAAGGTGGGTGTACCGATCGTGGTTGAGGTGAAGGAAGGGAAAAATTGGGATGAGATGACGAAGGTGGGCTGATGCGCTAAGATCGACGCATGTTATTGGTATGCATTGGACCGGACACATTTCGTGCGCAGGAAAAGGCGCGTGAGTTGGAGACGGTATTTAAACAGAAGTATGATCAAAGCGGGTCGAGTGTCGAGCGTTTAGCATCTGGGAAAGAAGGCATTGATCAGATCATCGAGCGTGCGAATACAGCGAGTTTATTTTCCTCGCGCCGTTTTTTACGCACAGCAAATATTTTAATGGAGTGTCCCAAAGCGAAACAACAAGTGCTTATTCAAGCATTGGCAAAAGACCCGGAGAACGTCATTGTAGTGAGTGTGGAGGATGAGATGTCATCAGTGGCAGCATGGAAGGTGTTTGAAAATATACCAAAGATAATAAAATATGAGTTTCCTCTGCAACAAGGAGCGGCCTTTGAAAAGTGGGCGCAGATACTTGCGCATTCCTTTGGAATTAAGGATGTTGATAGTATTAGACGTATTGCGGAAGTAGCTGATGGTGATAGCTGGTTTGTTTGGAACGAATTTTTGAAACTTGCGGCCGGCGGAACAAGTGAAGTCGTTTCCCCTTCCCCTGCTCCAGGTGTTTATGAATATGCAGACGCGTTTATTCATCAGCGCCCTGCGTGGCGATCGGCGTTGTTGGATGAGGATGTGGTTGGCCAACTGTTAAATGTGTTTGTGTCTCAGGCGCGAGCCGCGATTCGTGTACGGGATGGTTCTACGGCTGGTTTACACCCGTATGTTGTTAAAAAGATGAAACAGCGAAAAATTGGAAATCTAGAAGAGCGTTTGGCGTACGCATTGATGGCGCTCTTGGCTCAACGAGCTGGATTGGGTGACGAGGCGGAGGCGATGTCGCTTCTTTAAAATTTGAAGGATTTTTTGTGTGACAGTCAAACGAGAGAAAATTTTAGAGGAAGAAAAAACCCGGCAAAACCGGGCCTTTCTTTTTATTTCATGGTGTTCAATGCCTTTTGTATTGAGGACGTCTTATTGCCAGCTGTGTTTTTGTGTAAAAGATGTGTTTTAGCTGCTTTTGCGATGGCTTGTTGGAGTTTGCGTCCTGCCTGAATCGCTTCTTCTTTTTTACCAGCATTTATCAAGTCCTTGACTTTGTGTGTTAGAGCTCGAATATGCGATTTCATTCGAAAATTTTTGCTTGTATGCTTTTTGGTTTGGCGCAAAGCTTTAGCAGCAGCATGTTTATTGGGCATAAGATGGGCATAGAATAAGTGATTTTTTTTAATTCGTCAACAGTGAATAGATGATTTTGATTGACACTGAGCAATTTTGAATTTATACTTTTTGCGCTAAGAAAAGACGGTTTTGATAACTTATAAATATTTTACGACACTTGTCTCCATAGTTCAACGGATAGAACGAGGGACTCCTAAGCCCTAAATCGTGGTTCAATTCCACGTGGAGACGCCACGGAAAAAATGGTTTATCTTTGAACAGAGAATCAAATGGTGGCGCTGATATGATAAAAATGTTTCACATGAAACATTTTTATCGGGTAGTGATGGGGATTGCGTTAGCAATGAGTAATGAAAAGAATTTGTTTCATGTGAAACAAAAATAAATGAAGCCTTATTTCAAATATTTGTTTTGAAAATACAATTGTTTCACATGAAACAATTTGATAAGGGCCGATAGCTCAGTTGGTAGAGCGCTGCATTCGCATTGCAGAGGTCAGGGGTT
>CAYPSC010000135.1:0-3010 GCA_964413385.1 uncultured Gammaproteobacteria bacterium
CTGGGGGAATAGTCGACGCGGGACCCTGGCCCGAGCGGTCATCATACGATCCAGAGACATCCATTTCCCGGCGCGTAGCTAAAATAATACTCACAATAAATCCAGCTAGTCCGAGTAACTCAAAAATAAAAACAAGGGCGGTCCCGACCCCTGGCAAAATCTTCATGTTCAAGGAAACTCCAACCAGCGTCACGAGATAGAAGAGAGTGATAAAAGCTATCGGCGCGATCATCCACCAAAGAATCTGCCGTTTATTTTTTTCAGGAATAATAGAATGATTCATATGACCATAGTTGTACTCCTCACCCACCTCTACGTCAAACAATAAAATAAGATCGTTTTTTTAAGAAACGAAAAACGGGCGGCACGGCGAGACCCCCACGGACGCTCATCGGCTTTATCGAGCCTGCGCGCCCGTGGGGTATCATCGCTATAGCAACCCGTGTTCTCAACTATTCTTTAACAACTAGAATCCCATACCTCCACCCATACCATGGTCATGGTCACCAGCAACCGGTTCTTCCTTCTTTGGTTTTTCCGAAATCACACACTCCGTGGTGAGGAACAACGCCGCAACTGATGTTGCATTCTGCAAAGCCGAACGCGTCACTTTGGTTGGGTCGATGATCCCCGCTTTAATCATATCCTCATAGGTGTCCGTTTCCGCGTTATAACCCATGGCCCCTTCTATTTTTCGCACTTCCTGAGCGACCACGCCACCATCTTTACCAGCATTCTCTGCGATCGTCTTTAATGGAGCAAACAGCGCCTCTTTCAAAATGCGTACCCCCGCGATTTCATCCCCTTCTGCAATTTTTGGCTCGAGCGCCTTCATAGCCCTCAATAATGCGACACCACCACCAGGCACAATACCCTCTTCTACCGCCGCCTTCGTTGCCGCGATCGCGTCTTCAATACGGTGCTTCTTCTCTTTCATCTCTACCTCCGTCGCTGCACCGACCTTGATGACACCGACACCGCCGGATAATTTTGCCAATCGTTCCTGCAGCTTCTCACGATCAAACTGTGATTCGGTCTTTTCCAATTGGGCTTTGATGGATGCGGCGCGCGCCTCGATCTGCGCCTTGTCACCTTTCCCATCTACAAAAGTCGTGTATTCCTTAGTCGCAACCACCTTACGCGCAGAACCTAAGTCTGCTAATTCGACAGATTCAAGCTTTCGACCCAAATCTTCTGTGATGTACGTCGCGCCTGTAACGGTTGCGATGTCCTGCAACATTTCCTTTCGGCGATCACCAAAGCCCGGCGCCTTAATGGCAAGGGCGTTAAAGATGCCACGCAACTTATTCACAACCAAGGTGGCAAGCGCCTCGCCATCAACATCATCCGCCACAATGACCAAGTCTTTTTTACCAGCCTTCAGCACCTCTTCCAGAATCGGTAACAAATCTTGAACAGAAGAAATCTTTTTATCCGTGACCAAAATCGGCGCATCAGAATATTCCGCTTCCATGCGATCCTGATTTGTCACCATGTAATGCGAGGCATACCCTTTATCAATACGCATCCCTTTGACCACCTCCTTATCAATGCCAAACGTTTGTGATTCCTCAACGGTAATGACGCCGTCCTGCCCCATCTGAGCGACCATCTCTGCAATCGTCTTTCCGATTTCGCGGTCATTGGCACTGATCGATGCAACAGATTCAATTTTATCGCCCGTCACCGGCTGCGATACTTTCTCGCGCAATTCTTTAACCACGGCTTCCATGGCCTTTTCCATGCCACGCTTCACAGCCAGCGGATTCGCCCCAGCCGTAATATTCTTCAGACCTTCTGCGATCATCGCCTGGGCCAACACGGTTGCCGTCGTTGTTCCGTCACCGGCCACGTCATTGGTCTTAGAAGCAACCTCCTTAACCAACTCAGCTCCGATATTCTCGAGCTTATCCTCTAGTTCCACTTCCTTAGCTACCGTCACCCCGTCTTTCGTTATAGTCGGTGAACCATATCCGTGATTAATCACGACATTGCGTCCCTTCGGCCCAAGAGTCACCTTGACAGCATTCGCGAGTTTGTCCACACCACGCTTGAGCGCCTGCCGCGCCTCTTCATCGAAGACAATTACTTTTGCCATAGTCTTTAACTATTAACTAGATATGTTATGAATTGAAATAAATTTACGATTCGATTACAGCCATAATATCGCTCTCTGCGATGACTAAAAACTCCTCACCATCGACCTTAACCTCATCCGGCGAATACTTCTTAAACACAATCCTATCACCAACCTTCACGCTCATTGGTACACGCGTTCCATTTTCCGCGAGTCGGCCCGGCCCCATAGAAACGATTTCACCTTCCTCTGGACGCCCCTTCTCAACCGTGTCCGGCAAAAGAATACCACCCTTGCTAATCTCTTCCTTCGCGACCGCTTTAACAATCACGCGATCGCCCAACGGACGTAACTGCATAATAATTGTGTTGGCAAAAATAAGAGTTAAAATTTAGCACTCAAATACTGAGAATGCTAAATATCCGTCCATAGATTGCCAAATACTCGGATAACCTGTCAAGGCCGAAATCTTCTTATTTCTTAGTCAAATCCAGCACCCCGTTCAATACAAAAGCTGTAAGGCACAGCCCGCTCCAAAACGCCCAGGGATAATAATCAAAAAAACTAATCACCATAAAACCGGGAATGAATAACCAGCTCTCATTTAAGGCAAATCGTCTTCTCATTGCGGCCCCAAGCAATAAACCTAAACCCAAAACCCCAACAAAACCAACCTCATCCAAGATGGTCAAAAACACAAAGTGCGGCGGCACAAGAGGAACCGAAAGATCTCCCAAATGCTCACGCGATAACGCGAGAGCGATCGTCCCTTGGCCACTTCCCAAAAACGGATGGCGAAGAAATAGCCTCCACCCACTCACCAATCCTTGCATACGCTCTTGAACAGATTTTGCCTCTAATCGCGTCGAAAAATGAGAACGGGTACTGATCAACCCCCGCTCAAACCATCCGACAAAAATTGCCGTAACCACC